>NZ_JBSFJC010000040.1:0-65061 GCF_053597855.1 Kitasatospora sp. NPDC001225 | reverse complement strand
GGCCGGGTCAGGGCACCGTTCGCACCGACCCGGTCGGCTCAGCGCCGGCCGGCCGGCTCCGGCATCCCGTGGGCGCCGGCCACCGGGGCCGGGCCCTCGCCGTGACCGTGGCCGTGGCCGTGGCCCGGGGCGTCCGCGTGGCCGGGCCACCAGGCGCGGTGGCCGAGCAGCGCGGTGAGCGCCGGGGTGAAGAACATCGCCATCACGAAGGCCGCCAGCACGATGCCGAAGGCCAGCGAGAAGCCGAGCTCCATGAAGAGGACGTTGCCCGCGAGCATGAAGGTCGCGAACGACGCTGCCAGGATGAAGCCGGCCGCCGCGACGGTCGGGCCGCCGTGCTTGACGGCCTCGCTGGCCGCTTCGCGCGGGCTGCGGCCCTCGCGGGCCTCCTCGCGGAGGCGGGCGATGATCAGGATGTTGTAGTCCGTGCCGATCGCCACCACGAAGAGGTAGATGAAGATCGGCAGCATGAACATCAGGCCGGGCTCGCCCTTGACGTTCTGGAACAGCAGGGTGGTGGCACCGAGGGTGGCGCCGAAGCCGAGGCCGACCGAGGCCATCAGGTACCAGGGCGCGACCACGCTGCGCAGCTGGAGGCCCAGGATGATCATGATGAGCAGGGCCGCGATCGGGAAGACCAGCGTGTAGTCGTGCACCATCGCGGTGTTGATGTCCTTGTACACCGCGGTGATGCCGCCGACCAGGGCCTTGCTGCCGTCCGGGGCCGACGCGTGGGCGGTGTCCCGGACCTTCTCGATGGTGTCGATGGCCTTGTTGGAGGCCGGCGCGTCGTTGAGCAGGACGGTGAAGTCACCGGTGGTGCCGTCGGCGTTGACCGTCTTGGCCCCGGTGGACGGCGCGACGACGCTGGCCACCCCGGGGACGCCCTGGAGCTTCCCGGCGAAGTCCTTGATCGCCGAGTCGCTGAGCTTGGCGCCGTTGGTGCTGGTCAGGTAGACGTGGCTCGGGTCGGTGGCACCGGCCGAGAAGGCGGTCATCAGCTTGTCCTGGACGACCATCGACTCCTTGCCCTTGGGCATCGAGCTGCCGGCCAGGTCGTAGGTGCCGTTGTAGTTGATGCCGGCCAGGGCCAGCACCACCAGGACACCGCCCGAGGCCAGGGCGACCAGGCCGGGCTTCTTGCCGGTGATCCGGCCCAGCGCGGCGAAGCGGGCGTTCTTCGGCTCCTGCATCCACTTCTTGCCCGGCCAGAACACGCCCCTGGACGGGATGACGGCGAGCACGGCGGGAGCCAGGGTCAGCGAGACCAGAGCGGTCGCGACGACCGCGATGGCCAGCGCCGGGCCGAGCGCGGTGAACATGCCCAGGCTGGAGAGGACCAGCACGGCGAAGGCGACGGCGACGGCACCGGCGGCGGAGGCGATCGCCTCGCCGACCCGGCCGACGGCGTTGGCCACGGCCGTCTTGCGGTCCTCGCCCAGGCGCAGCCGCTCGCGGTAGCGGAAGGCCAGGAAGAGGAAGTAGTCGGTGCCGACGCCGAGGACCACGATGATCAGGATCGCCGAGGTCATCGGGGAGGACTTGAGGTCGAATATGTCGATCGCGTGGGCGATCAGGCCGTTGGACACCGGCATGGCGATGGCCAGCGAGAGGATGACCGGCAGGATGCCGGCCAGGATGCTGCGGAAGATGACGCCGACGATCAGGATGACGAGCAGCAGGCTGCCGAGCATCACGATGGCGTCGGTGGCGCCGGAGGCGTCCTGCTGGTCCAGGCTGCTCGCGGCCTGGCCGCCGACCTGGAACTTCAGTCCGGAGCCGTCGGCGAGCTTGGAACCCTCGCTGCGGAGCTTCTTCGCGGCGTCGGTGAACTCCGTGGTCTGCATCTTGGTCTTGTCGATGCCGACCATGGACAGCGCGTACTTGCCGTCCTTGGACTTCGAGGCCTTGGGGTCGACGGGCAGGATCATCTCGACGGCGGGGATGTGCGCGTCGGTGAGGCCCTTGACGACCTTGTCCATCGTGGCCTGGTCGCCGTCGTTGAGCGCCTGACCGTCGTTGCGCTCGAAGAGCAGCAGCGCGGAGGGAGTGAAGCTGGACGGGAAGGCCTGTCCCTGGAGCTGCGCCGCCTGGATGGACTCGTAGTGCTTGGGCAGGAACGCGGACTCGTCCGTCTGCGAGGTGACCTTCGGCGCCGACGCGACGATGGCGATCATCGCGACGACCCATGCGGCGATCACCCACCACGCACGGCGTACGACGAATTGTCCTAGTCGGTGGAACATGCTCGTGTGCCTCCTGGGCATGGTTCACCGCAGCCCTTGGGGGACGGGACGCTGGGCGACGGCAGGACCGGCGCGGGGAGTGCCGAGGGCACTCCCTTGCCGGTCGGCAGGTAAGTAGGTTTGGGGCATCATCCTACGAGCACTTGCTTGCCGCCCGGCAAGGAGCCCCCGTGTGCTTCAACCCCCGTCGGGCCGCCCGAAGCGGCCCCGGCCCAGTCTCTCCCGGACGCACCCCTCCTGACCTCGTGCTCCGGGTGGAGTCATCTCCCCCTCAGGGTGGAGGAGCATCCCCTACCCCCCAGGAGGAGATCTCGGGGTCGGAGGGTAGGGAAAACCCCACCCGGGCCCCGAAGGAAGCACCAGGAAACGGCCACCCGCCAGCCGGATTACCCGTCAGGACCGGCTTCCCTACTGTCGATCGGGACGCCGGAGCGCAGCCGGCGCACCCCAGAGCGGCGGTCCCCCGACCCAGGGCCCCCGCCGCTCCCGTCCGGCGACGACCGCCGCTCTCCCAGGGGGGAAACCACCGTGAAGCCCGTGAAGTCCAGACTCGGCCTGGCGGCCGCGATGGGCGCCTGGAGCGCCCGGCACCGCAAGACCGCCGTGTTCGGCTGGCTGCTCTTCGTCGTCCTGGCCGCCGCGCTCGGCTCCGCCCACGGCAGCGTCAGGATCACCGACGCCGAGTCGGTCCCCGGACAGGTCTCCCGGGCCGCGCGGATCCTCGACGAGGCCGGGCTGAAGAGCCCGGCCGGCGAGACCGTCCTGGTCCAGAGCGCCACCCGCACCGCCGACGACGCGGAGTTCCGCACCGCCGTCGGCCAGGTGCTCGCCGCCGTGAACGGCACCGGCCGGGCCGCCGAGGCCCGCTCGCCGTACGACACCAAGGCGGTCTCCGCCGACGGCCACTCCGCACTGGTGACGCTGACCCTCAAGGGCGACCGCACCGAGGCCGCCGACCAGGTCCAGCCGGTGCTGGACGCGGTGGCCGGTGTGCAGAAGCAGCACCCGGACCTCACCGTCGTCCAGCTCGGCGACGCCAGCTCCGGCAAGTGGATGCGGGACCAGGTCGGGAACGACTTCGCGCGCGCCGAGTGGACGGCCGTGCCGCTCGCCCTCGGCATCCTGCTGGTCGCCTTCGGCGCGCTGGTCGCCGCCGTGCTGCCGGTGGTGCTCGCGCTCACCGCCTTCGTCGCGGCCGCCGGACTGGTCGCGCTCGGCAGCGGCTTCCTGCACACCAGCGGCGACGCCTCCTCGGTGATGCTGCTGGTCGGCCTCGCCGTCGGCGTCGACTACTGCCTCTTCTACCTGCGCCGCGAACGCGAGGAGCGGGCCGCCGGGCGCGACGCCGCCACCGCGCTGGCCGTGGCCGCCGCCACCAGCGGCCGGGCGGTGCTGGTCTCCGGCGTCACCGTGGTGGTCGCCATGGCCGGGATGTTCCTCACCGGGATCGCCACCTTCAAGGCGATGGCCTTCGCCACCATCCTGGTCGTGATCACCGCCGTGCTCGGCTCGCTCACCGTGCTGCCGGCGCTGCTGTCGATGCTCGGCGACCGGGTCGAGAAGGGCCGGGTGCCGTTCCTCGCCAAGCTGCGCCGCCCGGACGCCGCGCGGACCGGCGGACGGTTCTGGAACGCGGTGCTGACCCCGGTGCTGCGCCGCCCGCTGGCCGCCACCCTGCTCGCCGGCGCCTTCCTGCTGGCCCTGGCCGCGCCGCTGCTCACCATGCACACCGCCAAGCTGACCTTCCAGCAGCAGCTGCCCGCGGGCAACGCCCTGGTCGCCGCCTCGCAGAAGATCGAGGCCGCCTTCCCCGGCAGCCCCGCCCCCGCCACCGTCGTGATCAAGGCCGCCGACATCGACTCCCCCGCGATGACCGCCGCGATCGCCGACCTCAAGGCGAAGGCCCTGGCGAGCGGGCGGATGCACGGACCGGTGGAGGTCACGGTGCACGCCGACAGGAACGTCGCCACCGTCGACATCCCGCTCAACGGCACCGGCAACGACGCCACCAGCAACGACGCCCTGAGGGCCCTGCGCGAGGAGCTGGTGCCCGCCACCGTCCTCACGGTGCCCGGCACCGAGGCCCCGGTCACCGGCGACACCGCCGGGTCGTACGACTTCAACCGGAAGATGGGCGACTCGATGCCGCTGGTCTTCGGCTTCGTGGTCGCCCTCGCCTTCCTGCTGATGCTCACCACCTTCCGCTCCCCGGTCGTCGCGGCCACCGCCGTGGTGCTCAACCTGCTCTCGGTCGGCGCCGCGTACGGGGTGCTGACGCTGGTCTTCCAGCACGGCGTGGGCGCCTCGCTGCTGGGCACCGCCGGGGTCGGCGCGGTGGAGTCCTGGGTGCCGCTGTTCCTCTTCGTGATCCTCTTCGGGCTCTCGATGGACTACCACGTGTTCGTGGTCTCCCGGATCAAGGAGGGCCACGACCGCGGCCTGCCGACCCGGGCCGCGATCGCCGACGGCATCCGCTCCACGGCCGGGGTGGTCACCAGCGCCGCGGTGATCATGGTGGCGGTGTTCTCGGTCTTCGGCTCGCTGTCCATGCAGGTGATGAAGCAGATGGGCGTCGGCCTCGCGGTCGCGGTGCTGATCGACGCCACGGTGATCCGCGGGGTGCTGCTGCCCTCGGTGATGACCCTGCTGGGCGACCGCAACTGGTACCTGCCGCGCTGGCTGAACTGGCTGCCGGACCTCTCCCACGGCGAGCCCGTCCCGCCGGCCGGCGCCGACCGGGGCCTGCCCACCCAGTCGGCCGGGCCGGCGGAGGGGGCCCGCCACCGCCGGGCCGGGGTCTGAGCCTCCCCGGCCTCCCCGACCCGTCCGGGCTGTCCGACCCGTCCGGCTTGTCCCACCCGCCCGACGCGTCCGGTGCCGGGCCCCGCAGCGCGCGGGGCCCGGCGTCCGTGCGTCATGATGATCACCGTCCGGGGTCCCCCGGATGAACGTCGGCGGAATGGGAACCCCAGTCATGATCCCCTTCGACGAGGGCCGCGCCCGGCTGCTCCTCGCCCAGGCCTGCGAGTCGGCCGGGCTGGCCGCCCCCGACGGGGCCACACTGCTCGCGCTCGGCGAGAACGCCGTCTTCGACCTCGGCGACCCGGCCGTGGTCGCCAAGGTCGGCCGCGGTCCCGAGCTGTACGACCGGGCGCACCGGGAGCTGGCGCTCGCCCACTGGCTGGCCGGCCAGGACGTGCCGGTGGTCCGCCCGTACGACGCGGTGGCGCCCGAGCCGCAGCTGGCCGACGGCCACCCCGTCACCTTCTGGCACCGGCTCGCGCCCGCCGTCCGGCCCGCCCGCCCGGTCGACCTCGCCCCGCTGCTGCGCGCCCTGCACCAGCTGCCGCCGCCGCCCTTCACCCTCGGCCGGCGCGACCTGCTGGCCCCGGTCGAGCGCTGGCTGGCCTCCGCCGAGGGCCACGTCGACCCGACGGACGTCGCCTTCCTGCGCCACCGCCGCAACGCCTTCGAGGCCGCCCTGCCCGACCTCGTCCCGCGGCTGCACCCCGGGGTGATCCACGGCGACGCGCTGCCGCGCAACATCCACGTCGGCCCGGACGGGCCGGTGCTGCTCGACCTGGAGTTCATGGCGAACGACCTGCGCGAGCACGACCTGGTGGTCCTCGCGCTCAGCCAGGACCGGTACGGCGTGCCCGCCGAGGAGTACCGCGCGTTCACCGAGGCGTACGGCTGGGACGTGCGCGAGTGGCCGGGCTTCACGGTGCTGCGCGGCGCCCGGGAGACCGCCAGCGCCTCCTGGGTGGCGCAGCAGGCGGCCAGCAACCCGGCCGCGCTGAAGGAGTTCCGGCGCCGGGTCGACTCGCTGCGGGACGGGGCCACCGAGGTGCGCTGGTACCCGTTCTGAAGGGCGCCTCCGGTACCCGCGGCGGCGCGGGGCCGCCACCGGGGCGAGTGTGAGAAGACTCTTACGGCGGTTCGGTCCGGTCGGCAACCGGTGCACGTACGATCGGCGTCCTATCGGACAGTCATCCTGACCCGAGAGATCGGCACCGTACTCGCACCTCAGGAGCCGCCGCCATGCACCGGACCGCCCGCCGCCCCTCCGCCCCGAACCGACTGTCCCGATCCCGGCGCCGGCTGCTCGCGGGCTGTGCCGCGGTGGCCGCCGCCCTGGGGCTGGCCGCGTGCGGGACCGCCAGCGGGGCGCTCCAGCCGCCGAGCGCGGCGGCGACCTCCGGGACGCCGTCCCCGGCCGACGCCCGGCCGAGCGGGACGGCGGCGACCGCCCTCACGCCGACCCCCGGCTCCGACGCCGTACCGCCGGGCGCGGGCTCCCCGGCCGCCTCCCCTGCCTCCCCCTCCTCCCCGTCGGCGCCGGCCAAGCCGCACCCGACCGCGGCCACCGGCACCCCCCTCTCCGCCACGCCCACCGCACCGGCCACCCCGACCGCACCGGCCGCCGACCCGTCCTCGCCCGCCGCGCCGCCCCCGCACACCGGGGCGGGCACCGTGATCGGCTCCACCGCCTCCGGCGGGCGCACCGTCGCGCTCACCTTCGACGACGGCCCCGGCCCCGCCACCGGCCAGATCCTCGACCTGCTGGCCCAGTACCACGCCAAGGCCACCTTCTGCCAGATCGGCCAGAACGCCGCCGCCAACCCCGCCATGGTCAAGCGGATCCTGGCCGCCGGGCACCGGCTCTGCGACCACAGCGTCCACCACCCGCAGCCCTTCGCCAAGCTCCCCCACGACAAGGCCGCGTACGAGATCACCGCCGCCCGGAACATGATCCTCCAGGCGGGCGGCCCCGGCACCGAGGTCGGCTGGTTCCGCGCCCCGGGCGGCGGCTTCAACGCCGACAACGAGCACATCACCGCGAGCCTCGGGATGTCCTCGCTCGGCTGGTCCGTCGACCCGCGCGACTGGGCCCGCCCGGGGACGCCGGCGATCGTCTCGGCCGTGCAGAAGCAGCTCAAGCCCGGCGGCGTGGTCCTGATGCACGACGGGGGCGGCGACCGCGGCCAGACCGTGGCCGCGCTCAAGCAGCTGCTGCCCTGGCTGGTCGCCCAGGGCTACACCTTCGACTTCCCTGCCGCGTAGGGCCGTCGGGGCCCGCCGCCGCGGAGTTTCCCCCTCGTTCACCGACCGGACGGCGGGCGCGCGTACCGCCCGCCCCGGCCGTCGCACTAGCCTCCGGGCATGACTGCCGGTCCCCCGTCGAGCAAGCAACTCCCTTACCTGGAACCGCGCCTGGGCTTCGGCCGGGCGGTCGCGGCGCTGCTCCTGCTGGCGCTGTGCGCGCTGGCCGGCCGGCTGTTCGCGGCCGGGGTGGTCGCCTACCGGGAGCCGGAGACCTGCACCCAGCAGCTCTGCCTCGGCTCGGCCGCCACCCAGGCGTACTGGGCCGGCGCCCTGTTCTGCTGGCTGACCGGCATGCTGGCGGCGGGCCGGGTCGGCCGCTCCCCCGGAGCCGGGGCCCCGAACCGGCTTCCCCCCGGCGGCGTGCTCTTCCTCGCCCTGCTGCTCGGGCCGCTCGGCGCGGCCTTCGGCCCCGGCGGACCGTACCGGCCCGCCCTGCCCGCCCTCGTGATCCTGGCGGCGCTCACCCTGCCGCTGGTCGTCCACTCCGAGTCCCGGCTCCGCGCGCAGCACCGCGCGTACCGCGCCGCCCGGACGGTCGCCGACCGGCTCGCCGCCCACGGGGTGAGCACCGCCGGCACCGTCACCGCCGTCCAACCCGGCGAGCCCAGCGGCTACGCCCAGCCCCAGTTCCGGCTCACCGTCGGCTACACCACCCCCGACGGCGTCCAGCGCAGCCTGGTCTGCGCGATCCGCATCCAGGCCTACCTCGCGCCGAGGGTCGGGCAGCTCATGACCGTCCGCTACGACCCGCTCGCGCCGGACACCGCCGAGGCCGCCATCGTGCCCCCGCCGGAGGGTGTCCGACCGCGGGCCTAGGTGTTCCGTCCCGTGAGGTCGGGGACGCGGCCGGCGGGCCTCACCGGGCGGGCCAGCGCGGGTCGACCACCGCCTGCGGGTCCTTGCCGCGGCGCAGCCAGGCCTGGAGGCCCTCGGCCCACTGCCGGTACCAGTCGATCTGCCGGCGGTGCAGCTCCGCGAGCGGCACCGCCCCCACCTCGGCCGGGTAGCGCCCGGCCAGCGCGACGGCGACCCGGACGGCGGCCAGCGCGTCGCTGCCCGCCTCGTGGGCGTCCGTCAGCTCCACCCCGTACAGCTCGCAGACCCGTTGCAGGGTGCGCGAGCCCTTGCGGTACTTGTCCACGGCCCGGTCGATCACCAGCGCGTCCAGCACCGGCCCGACCGGCCGCCCCAGGCGCTCGGCGAGCGTCGCCAGCCCGTGCCGGCGCAGCTCGGCGTCGAGCAGCGACAGGTCGAACGGCGCGTTGAACGCCACGACCGGCCGCCCGGCGGCGATCCGCTCGCACAGCGCGGCGGCTATCTCCTCCACCGCCTCCTTCGCCGGCCTGCCCTTGCTCCGCGCCACCTCGTCCCCGATCCCGTGGATCGCCTCCGCCTCGGCGGGTATCGGCACCCCCGGGTCGATCAGCCAGTGCGCGGCGTCCACCCGGGCGGCCCCGACGGTGTCCACGAGCGCGGCCGTGACGATGCGGTCCACGGCCGGGTCGGTGCCCGTGGTCTCCAGGTCGAAGCCGACCAGTGGCTGCTGCCACCAGCTCATCAGGTGTGTCCTTCCGTCCTGCCTCTCGAAACAGCCCCTATCATCACCCGCCCCACCGACAACCCGTCCCGCGGGGAGCCCGATCATGGACCCGGTCGCCCTACGCTGTCCCTCGGACCCGCACGAAGGAGCCGACCATGAGTACCGCCCCGAACCTGCCCGTGCCCCCTCACCGGCACGACGAGCCCCATCCGCTGCGGACCATCAGAGAGATCCGCGGGTCACTGCCCGAGGACCAGGTCGAACACTTCGACGCCGAGCTCGCCGACACCGACATCGACGCGCTTCCCGCGATGCTGCACCGCTGGGCGACGCTGGGCACCGACGGCTTCCTGGACTTCCTCCTGACGACGCCCTTCGACGGGCTGGAGTTCGGGGCGCGCTCCTACGACGACGAGGGCGACCCCGAGTGACCTATCTGCTGGACACGAACGTGGTCGCCGAAATCACCACGCGGCCGAAGCCGGCCCCCGCCGTCATCGCATGGGCCCGGTCCGTCCCGGCCACCGAGCACTCCCTCAGCGTCATCACCGTCGCGGAGATCGAGGCAGGCGTCAGAGCCGTCTCCGACCCGGTGCGTCAGGCCGCTCTCGGACGGGTCCTCGACGGCCTCCGGGCGGAGTACGAGGGGCGGATCGCCGTCATCGGAGAGCGGGAGGCCGCCGCATACCTCTCCGTTCACCGTCGACTCAAGAGCCTCGGGGCCACCATCGATCCGCCCGACGCGCTGATCGCGGCCACGGCCATCGCGAACGGCTGGACGCTCGTCAGCCGCAACGTCAAGCACCTGGCGCGGACCGGTGCGACCGTGCTGAACCCGTGGACGTACTGACAGCCCGTCACGCCCGACCCGGCCGGGCGTGACGGGAGGCACGCGCTACCGGGCCGGGGGCCGGGTGGGGAGGGCGAGGCGGGTGGGGAGGACGCTGGAGGCGACGGCGAGCAGCAGGCACAGGAGGGTGCTCGCGGCGAGCGGGGTCCAGGGCAGGCGGAGGGGGACGGCGGCCTGGCCGGCCAGGACGCGGTGGTTGAGCAGCGCGGTGGTGCCGTACTGGGTGAGCGCGGTGACGGCGAGGGCGAGCAGGGCGGCGGTGGCGACGACCAGGACGGCCTCCAGTGCGACCATCCACGTCACCTGGCGGCGCACCGTCCCGGCCAGCCGCAGGACGGCGAAGTCGCGGCGGCGGTCGGCGGTGCTCATCACCATGGTGTTGACGATGGCGATCAGCGCGTAGAGCAGGGCGGGCCCGAGGATCGTGGTGGTGGCGATCCAGGCGTAGTGGGCGCCGGGGTCGGGTCCGGGGTCGCGGGCGTCGGTGAGGGTGCCGCCGAGCCGGTCGGCCGGTTCGGCGTCGAGGTGGACGGCGGCGGGGCGGGCGTCGGCGAGGTGGCCGGCGGCGGCCTCGCCGCTGAGCAGGACCTCGTCCAAGCCGAGCTGGGTGCGGTAGACCAGGGCGAGCCGCAGGCTGGTGACGGTGCCGTCGGCGAGGCGCAGGTTGACCTGGTCGCCGAGCTTCCAGCCGTGGCCGCGGGCCTGGTCGGTGGAGGCGGCGAGGGTGGCGCCGTGCAGGTCGGCGGCGCTGCCGTCGACGGCGGGCAGGGTCCAGGCGGTGGCGAGGTCGCCGTCGACGACGGTGGCGGCGGAGGGCACGCTCGCGGGCGAGTCCTCGCCGTGGTCGTCGAAGGCGGCGGTGGCGGCGCCGAGGCCGGTGACCACGGTGGCGGTGGTGGCGGTGGCGTGCAGGTCGGGCCGGGCGGCGGTGAGCCGGCGGGCGGCGTCGGCGGGCAGCGGGGCGGCGCCGGGGCGCAGCACGTACCGGGCGGCGGTGGTGGCCCGGTTCTGGGCGGTCATGGCGTCGGCGAAGGCGGCGGTGGAGCCGATCACGGTGCCGGTGAGCGCGATGGTGAGGAAGGCCGGGGTGGCGGTGGAGACGGTGCGGCGCACGGCGGTGAGGGCGTTCTGCCGGGCGAGCAGCGGGGCGGCGGCGACGGCCCGGGTGAGCGGGGCGCTGAGCAGCCGCAGCAGCGGCGGGACGACGGCCGGTGCGAACAGGGCGAGCGCGGTGATGGCGAGCAGGTCGGCGCCGAGGACCCACTGGGAGGCGAGTTGCGGGTCGGCGGGCTGGTCGCCGGGGGCGGCGGGCAGGGTGGGCGCGGCCAGGTAGTAGCCGACGGTGGCGGCCAGGGCGGTCAGGCCGAGCAGCGCGCCGGTCCAGCGCAGCGGGGTCATGACCCGGCGGTCGGCGGCGGCGTCGCCGAGCGCCTCGACGGCGCGCACCCGGCCGGCCCGCAGGGCGGCGGTGACGGCGCCGAGCAGGGCGACGAGCAGGCCGACGGCGGCGGCGAGCAGCATCGGCCCGGCGGCGGGGCGCGCGGTGAACCCGTCGGGGGCGGCGCCGCGGGCGGCCAGCCAGGCGGCGAGGGCGGGGGCGCCGGGCAGTGAGAGCAGGCAGCCGCTGAGGGCGGCGGCGAGGGCGACGACGGCGGCCTCGCCGGTGATCAGCTGGACGATCTGCCGCGGTGTGGCGCCGACGGCGCGCAGCATCGCGATCTCCTGGCGGCGCTGGGCGACGGCGAAGGCGAAGGTTCCGGCGACGACGAAGACCGCGACGAAGGCGGCCATCGCGGCGGTGAACTGGAGCACCTTGTGCAGGGAGGGCGCGCCGAGCGGGGAGTCGTCGCCGGCGGTCTCGTTCAGCAGGCTGCCGGTGGTGGCGACGAGCAGGACGCCGAGGGTGAGGGCGACGTAGGAGCCGGCGAAGGCGGCCTTGCGGCGGCGCAGGCTCGCGGCGGCGACGGGCAGCAGGGTGAGCGGTGAGGTCATGCCGCCGTCTCCAGGGCGGTCATCCGCTCGGCGACCTGCTGGGCGGTGGGGTGGGGCAGGTCGTCGACGATCCGGCCGTCGGCGAGGAAGAGGACGCGGTCGGCGTAGCCGGCGGCGACGGGGTCGTGGGTGACCATGACGGTGCTCTGGCCCTCGCGGTCGACGAGGTCGCGCAGCAGGGCGAGGACGTCCCGGCTGCTGGCGGAGTCGAGGGCGCCGGTCGGCTCGTCGGCGAACAGCATCCGGGGCCGGGTGATCAGGGCGCGGGCGATGGCGACGCGCTGCTGCTGGCCGCCGGAGAGCTGGGAGGGCAGGTGTCCGGTGCGCTCGCCGAGGCCGACCTGGGCGAGGGCCCGGCGCACCTGCGCGGGGTCGGGTCGGCGGCCGGCCAGCCGCAGCGGCAGGCCGACGTTCTGTTCGGCGGTGAGCGAGCCGACCAGGTTGAAGGCCTGGAAGACGAAGCCGATCCGTTCGCGGCGCAGCACCGTCAGTTCGGTCTCGCCCATCCCGGAGAGGTCGGTCCCGTCCAGGGTGACCCGGCCGCTGTCGGGCCGGTCGAGGCCGGCGCAGCACTGGAGCAGGGTGCTCTTGCCGGAGCCGGAGGGGCCCATGACGGCGGTGAAGCCGCCGCGGGCGAACTCGACGTCCACCCCTCTGAGTGCCCGTACGGCCTCCGGCCCGGTTCCGTAGGTGCGGTGTACGTCGTCGAGGCGCAGTACGGCCCCGCTCTCCCCCGTGATCTTCACGGGGGCTACACCTACCACGGGGGTCACGGCCCTGACCAGGGCGTTTGGGGGAATCGTTATGCCGCCAGTTATGCCGTCAGCTACGCCGTCGGTTACGCCGTCAGCCGCCGTGCCCCGACGTGGACTTCGGCGCGGGCTTCGGCTTCGCGGACTCCGGTCCCGCCGACGGGGCGGTGCAGGTGGACGTCGACCGGGTCCTCGTGGACGACGGTGAAGCCGTGGCGTTCGTACAGCCGCTGGGCGGCGCTGCCGCGGAGGACGACGAGGCGAAACGGTTCTCCGGCGGCGTCGGCCTCGGCGAGGAGGTGGCGCAGGACGGCGGTGCCCAGGCCCCGGCCCTGGAGGTGCGGGGCCAGGTAGAACAGTTCCAGGTGGCGTCCGCCCCGCTCGTCGGGGCGGACGGTGACGCAGCCCGCGAAGGCCCGGTCGACCAGGAGTACGGAGGTGTACCTGGTCGAGAAGGACGCCCGCACCCGCTCGCGGGAGCGGGCCGGGTCCCAGCGGCCGAGGCGTTCCAGGTCGGCGCGCATGACCCGGGCCTTGAGGTCCGTGACGGGTTCGAGGTCGTCGGGGGTGGCGGGGCGCAGGCTCCAGGCGGGGTCGCTGTTCACGGCCCGCAGTCTGGCAGCCGCGCCGCCGCCCCGACCAACCGGCCTAGGAGACGGACCGGGAGTCGGCCCAGATGCCCTCGAACTCCTCGCGGTAGACCTCCAGCAGCCCGGGCTCGGTGCCGCCGAGCTGCTGGCCGGCGCCGCCGCGCAGCACCAGGGCCGGGGACTCCATGCCGCGGGCGCGGCGCAGGTAGGGCTGGATGACGCCGAGGTCGCGGCCCTGGCGGCGGCCGCCCGCCTGGCCGGGCGTGCGGGGGCCCTCGACCAGGTAGGCGGTGAAGCGCGGGGTCTCGTCGAAGACCCGGATCTCGAAGCCGCCCTGGTCCCGCAGCCGGGCCCGGACCCGCCGTACGTGCATGATGTTCATCTCGATGGAGCGGGACAACTCGCTGCGCCCGAGGCCGAGTTCGCGTTCGCGGCGGCGGACGGCGCTGCTCGCCGGGTTGAGGAAGAGCAGCCGGACCCGGCAGCCTTCGCCGGCCAGCCGCACCAGTCGCTTGCCGGTGTAGTTCTGGCAGAGCATGCCGAGGCCGATGCCGAGCGCGTCCAGGCGCCGGGCGCCGTCCAGCAGGTCCTCGACGGGCAGGTCGCGCTGGAGCCGGACCCGGTCGGCGTGGACGGCGACGACGTCCGCGTACCGGCCGGCCACCAGGGACTCGACGACGTCGGCGGGCACCCCGCCGGCGCCGCCGTCCAGCACGGCCAGCAGCCGGGCGGCGGCGCGTTCGGTCTGGGCCAGCACGGTCTGGGTGAGCACCCGGTTGCGGGAGACGACGTGCCGGGCCACCTCCAGTTCGTCCAGCGCCAGTTCGATCTCGCGCCGGTCGGCGAGGTACGGCTCGAAGCAGGGCCAGTGCTGCACCATCAGTTCGCGCAGCTGGGGCAGGGTGAGGAAGACCAGCGGGTCGTCGTCGGCGGGGTCGAGCAGGTAGCCCTTGCGGCGGCTGACCTCGCGCACGGCGCCGGCCCGGTGCGCCCACTCCTCGCCGGCCGGGCCGGCGGCGGCGGTGACCCAGTCCTCGCCGTGGGCGGGGGCGTAGATCGGGTGCAGCACCTCGTCGACGAGGGCGCGCAGCCGCTGTTCGACCAGGTTGAGCCAGACGTAGGCGCGGCCGGACAGCCGGACCCGCTGGTAGGCGTCCTCCCACTCGGCGGCCGACCAGGCCAGGGCGGGTATCTCGACGGGGCCGCTCTGGGCGGGCACCAGGGCCCGGCCGGTCAGGGTGGGGCGCATGACCACCGTGGGCGCCTCGCTGCGGGCCGCGCCCCGGCCGGGCCCGTCGGGCCCGGTGCCGCGGCCGCCGGCGGGGAACACCATGCGCCACCTCATCTGGTCGCCGCACCGACCCCCGCGGGCGCGGGGACCGTTGACGGGCTGTCGGGAGTCGGCCCAGGCGGCCGGACGATCAAGGGTACTGCCCGTCGCGAGCCGCCCGCAGCCGGATGCCCGGGGGCTCTCCCGCACCACCGGGAGCACTCTTCACACGAATGCCCGACGGGCGCTCGTTCGGCCCAACCCGGGCCGGATCTCCCGGACGCCGGGGGAGGGCTCGGGGAGTATGCGCTGTGCCGCGCGTCACGGCGACTGTGCCGTGCGTCACGGCGCACGCTTGCGCACATGCCCGGCCGTCCGGCCGGGAAGAGAGCGTCCGGGTCCGGGCAGACGGCTGGGCCATTCATCGGACTACACGTCAGTTTCCGTCGGCAGCAAGGAAGTTGAGGAGTCATGCAGGTCTGGCCCGGTACTCCCTACCCGCTCGGCGCCACCTACGACGGGGCCGGCGTCAACTTCGCGGTGTTCTCCGAGAGCGCCGACCGGATCGAGCTGTGCCTGATCGCCGAGGACGGCTCCGAGACGGCCGTCGAGCTGCGCGAGACGGACGCCTTCGTCCGGCACGCCTACCTCCCGGGCATCCAGCCCGGCCAGCGCTACGGCTTCCGCGTGCACGGCCCGTACAACCCGGGCCTGGGCCAGCGGCACAACAGCGCCAAGCTGCTCCTGGACCCGTACGCCAAGGCGATGAGCGGGCACATCGACTGGGACGAGTCGGTCTACGGCTACCACTTCGGCGCCCCCGAGCGCCGCAACGACCTGGACTCCGCCCCGCACACCATGCACTCGGTGGTCATCAACCCGTACTTCGACTGGGGCACCGACCGCCCGCCGCGCACCGACTACCACCGCACCGTCATCTACGAGGCCCACGTCAAGGGCCTCACCCGGCTGCACCCCGGCATCCCCGAGGAGATCCGCGGGACGTACGCGGGCCTGGCCCACCCGGCGGTGATCGAGCACCTGGCCAAGCTCGGCGTCACCGCGATCGAGCTGATGCCGGTGCACCAGTTCGTCCGCGACCACCGGCTGCGGGACCTGGGCCTGGCCAACTACTGGGGCTACAACACCGTCGGCTTCTTCGCCCCGCACTCCTCCTACTCCTCCACCGGCGACCGCGGCCAGCAGGTGCAGGAGTTCAAGTCCATGGTCAAGGCGCTGCACGCGGCCGGGATCGAGGTGATCCTGGACGTCGTCTACAACCACACCGCCGAGGGCAACCACCTGGGGCCGACACTGTCGCTGCGCGGCCTGGACAACGTCTCCTACTACCGCCTCGCCCGGGACCAGCGCTTCTACGAGGACACCACCGGCACCGGCAACAGCCTGCTGATGCGCAGCCCGCACGTGCTCCAGCTGATCATGGACTCGCTGCGCTACTGGGTCACCGAGATGCACGTCGACGGCTTCCGCTTCGACCTCGCCGCCACCCTCGCCCGGCAGTTCCACGAGGTGGACCGGCTCTCCTCCTTCTTCGACCTGGTCCAGCAGGACCCGGTGGTCTCCCAGGCCAAGCTGATCGCCGAGCCCTGGGACCTCGGCGAGGGCGGCTACCAGGTGGGCAACTTCCCCCCGCTGTGGACGGAGTGGAACGGCATGTACCGGGACACCGTGCGGGACCTGTGGCGCGGCGAGACCGCCGCCCTCGCCGAGTTCGGCTCCCGGCTCACCGGCTCCTCCGACCTCTACCAGGACGACGGCCGCCGGCCGATCGCCTCGATCAACTTCGTGACCTGCCACGACGGTTTCACCCTGCGCGACCTGGTCTCGTACAACGAGAAGCACAACCAGGCCAACGGCGAGGAGAACCGGGACGGCGAGTCCTTCAACCGCTCCTGGAACTGCGGCGTCGAGGGCCCCTCCGCCGACCCGGCCGTCGAGGAGCTGCGGGCGCGCCAGCAGCGCAACCTCATCGCCACCCTGATGCTCTCCCAGGGCGTGCCGATGCTCTCGCACGGCGACGAGCTCGGCCGCACCCAGCTGGGCAACAACAACGCCTACTGCCAGGACAACGAGCTCACCTGGGTGCACTGGCCGGAGGACGACGGGCCGCAGGCGCGGCTGCTGGAGTTCACCCAGGGGATGATCTGGCTGCGCCGCGACCACCCGGTGTTCCGGCGGCGGCGGTTCTTCCACGGCCGGCCGGTGTCCGGGCGGCCGGGGGCGGCCGGGCCCGCCTCCGCCGTACCGGGCCGGGGCGGGCACGGCCCGGGCGCGCGAGGCCCGGGCGGGCCGGCCGTCGGCGGGTTCGACGACCTCACCGACATCGCCTGGTTCACCCCGGCCGGCGAGGAGATGACCAAGCGCAACTGGGGCGCCAGCTACGCCAAGTCGCTGACCGTCTTCCTCAACGGCTACGCGATCTCCGAGCCGGACCGGCGCGGCGGGCGGATCGTCGACGACTCCTTCCTGCTGCTGTTCAACGCCCACTTCGAGCCGCTGGAGTTCACCGTGCCCGCCGGCCACGGGCAGGAGTGGCAGGTCGTGGTCGACACCGCCCGGTCCCGGCTGCCCGCCCCGGGGACGGGCGCCCGGGTCAAGGCCGGGGACTCCCTCTGGCTCACCGACCGCTCGCTGATGGTGCTGCAACGGCCCGCGTAGCACGGTGACGGCGGCGCCGGACCGGCTCGTACGGGGGCGCGCGGCGCCGTCGGACGGCCGGGGCGGTCACCTGTTCGGGTCAGCAGCGGGTCTTGGCGGCGGCCTCCCCCGGGTACCTATGGAGCTATGACCCCCGCCGCCGAGCCCGCGCAGCCCCGCCCGGCCGCCGCCGTCCCCTCGTCGTCGTACCGCCTCCAGCTCCAGCCCGGCTTCACCCTCCGCGACGCCACCGCCGCCGTCCCCTACCTGGCCGCCCTCGGCGTCTCCCACCTGCACCTCTCCCCGCTGCTGGAGGCCGTCCCCGGCTCCACCCACGGCTACGACACCGTCGACCACACCCGGATCAGCGAGCAGCTCGGCGGCGAACCGGCGCTGCGCGCGCTGGCCGCCGAGGCGCACCGCCACGGCCTGCGGCTGATCGCCGACGTGGTGCCCAACCACATGGCCGTGCCCGCCCCCGAACGGCTCAACCGGCCGCTGTGGCAGGTGCTGCGCGACGGGCCCGACTCGCCGTACGCGCACTGGTTCGACATCGACTGGACCGCCCAGCCGGGCCCCGCCGACGCCCCCGGGCGCGGACGGGTGCTGCTGCCGCTGCTCGGCGACCGGCTCGGCGCCGTGCTGGACCGGCTCACCGTGGACGGCGACACCCTGCGCTACCACGAGCACGAGCTGCCGCTGCGCCCCGGCACCGCCGGGCTCCCGCTGGAGGAGCTGCTCGCCCGCCAGTGGTACCGGCTCGCCTGGTGGCGCCTGGCCCGCACCGAGCTCAACTACCGGCGCTTCTTCACCGTCAACGAGCTGATCGCGCTGCGCGCCGAGGACCCGGAGGTGTTCGCCGCCACCCACGCCGTCCTGCTCGCCCTGCACGCCGACGGCGTCCTGGACGGCTTCCGGATCGACCACCCCGACGGGCTCGCCGACCCGCGCGGCTACCTGCGGCGCCTGGCCGACGCCACCGGCGGGGCGTACGTGGTGGTCGAGAAGATCCTCACCGGCGAGGAGCGGCTGCCCGAGGACTGGCCGGTGGCCGGCACCACCGGCTACGACGCGCTGCGCCGGATCGACGGCGTGCTCCTCGACCACGCGGGCGCCTGCCGGCTGGCCGGGGCGTACGAGTCCTTCCTGCACGGCGGCCCGGTCCGGGACCTCTGCGCGGACCCGCACCCCGCGGTCGCCGAGGCCCGCCGCGGGCGGGCCGACATGACCGGGCCGGACGGCGAACTCGCCGCCGAGGTCGAGCGGCTGGTCCGGATCGCGCTGCGGATCGGCGCCGCCGAGCCCGCGCACGCCGACCACGCGCCGGGGCAGCTGCGCGCGGCGCTCGGCCGGCTGCTCACCGGCTACCCGGCGTACCGGCCGTACGCCCGGCCCGGCGAGGCCGTCCCGGCCGCCTCGGCGCGGCAGCTGCGGGCCGCCCTGGACGGCTCCGCCGACCCGACCGACCGGCTGGTGGCCGCGCTCGCGCTCGGGGAGCTGGGCCGCGGCGCGGACAAGGACGAGTTCTGCGCGCGCTTCGCCCAGACCGCCGCCGCGGTGGCCGCCAAGGGCGTCGAGGACACCGCCTTCTACCGCTGGAACGCCCTGCCCGGCCTCAACGAGGTCGGCGGCGAGCCGGCCCGGCCCGGACTGCACCCGGCGGAGTTCCACGACTGGTGCCGCGCCCAGGAACGCACCTGGCCGCACGGCATGACGGTGCTCTCCACCCACGACACCAAGCGCAGCGCCGACGCCCGGGCCCGGCTCGCCGTGCTCGCCGAGCGGCCGGACGCCTGGGCCGCCGAGGTCGACGCCTGGTCCACCGCCGCGGGCCCCGCCGCGCCCGGCCTCGACCGGGACGCCGACTGGCTGCTCTGGCACACCCTGGTCGCCGCCTGGCCGATCGACCCGAACCGGCTGGTCGCCGCCCTGCTCAAGGCCGTCCGCGAGGCCAAGCTGCACACCTCCTGGACCACCCCCGACCCCCGCTACGAGCGGGCCCTGGAGCAGCGCGCCCGCTCCGTCCACGGCAACCCCGGGCTGCTCCCCCGGGTCGAGGGCGCCGTGCACGCCCTCGCCCCGTACGCCCGCGCCAACACCCTGGCCGCCGCGCTGCTGCACCTCACCGTGCCGGGCGTGCCGGACCTCTACCAGGGCGGCGAGGAGCCGCTGTACACCCTGGTGGACCCGGACAACCGGGGCGTGGTGGACCTCGGCGCGCTGGCCGTGCGGCTCACCGACGCGGCCGCGCCGCGCCCCGGCGACCTCGCCCGGGAGAAGCTGCACCTCACCGCCACCGCGCTGCACCTGCGCCGCTCCCGGCCGCTCGGCTCCTACCGCCCGCTGCCCGCCGCCGGCCCGGCCGCCGACCACCTGCTGGCCTTCGCCCGGGGCGCGGACGTGGTCACCGCCGTCACCCGGCTGCCGTACGGGCTGGAGCGGGCCGGCGGCTGGCGCGACACCGTGCTGGAGCTGCCGGCGGGCGGGCCGTGGACGGACGAGCTGACCGGGCGGGGCTTCCCGGCGGGCGCGGTGCCGGTCGCGGAGCTGCTGACGGCGCTGCCGGTGGCGCTGCTGACGAGGAGGGGCTGATGCCGGTCTACCAGGTGTGGGCGCCCCGCGCCGCCACCCGGGTACGGGTCGAAGTCGACGGTACGGCACACGAGTTGGCCCGCTGCCCGGACCGGGACGGCTGGTGGTCCGGCGAGGCCCCGGCGGGCGACTACGCCTTCCGGCTGGACGACGGCCCGCCGCTGCCCGATCCGCGCTCGGCCCGGCAGCCGTACGGCCCGGACGGGCCCAGCCGCGCCGTGGACCACGCCGGGTTCCGCTGGTCGCGGACCGGCTGGCACGGCCGGGCACTGCCCGGCGCGGTGCTGTACGAGCTGCACGTGGGCACCTTCACCCCCCGCGGCACCTTCGAGGCCGCCGCCGAACACCTGGACCACCTGGTCGAGTTGGGGGTGGACTTCGTCGAGCTGATGCCGGTCTGCCCGTTCCCCGGCAAGCACGGCTGGGGCTACGACGGGGTCTCGCTCTGGGCCGTCCACGAGCCCTACGGCGGGCCCGAGGGGCTCAAGCGCTTCGTGGACGCCGCCCACCGCAAGGGCCTCGGGGTGGTGCTGGACGTCGTCCACAACCACCTCGGCCCGTCGGGCAACTACCTTCCCGCGTACGGGCCGTACTTCACCGACCGGCACCACACCCCGTGGGGCGCGGCGGTCAACCTGGACGCGCCCGGCTCGGACGAGGTGCGCGCCTACCTGATCGGCAGCGCGCTGGCCTGGCTGCGCGACTACCGGATCGACGGGCTGCGGCTGGACGCCGTGCACGCCCTCGCGGACGACCGGGCCGTCCACTTCCTGGAGGAACTCTCCACCGAGGTCGGGACGTTGGCGGTCGCCACCAACCGGCCGCTGTTCCTGGTCGCCGAGTCCGACCGCAACACCCCGGCCACCACCACCCCGCGCGAGGCGGGCGGGCAGGGCCTCACCGCCCAGTGGAGCGACGACTTCCACCACGCCCTGCACTGCGCGCTCACCGGCGAATCCCACGGCTACTACCGGGACTTCGCCCGCGAGCCGCTCGCCGCCCTCGCCCGGACGCTCACCCGGGGGTTCTTCCACGACGGCACCTGGTCCTCCTTCCGCGGCCGTACCCACGGGCGCCCGTTCACCCCGCTCGACGCGGGCCACCGGCTGCTCGGCTACCTCCAGACCCACGACCAGATCGGCAACCGGGCGCTCGGCGACCGCGTCTCGGCCGGCCTCTCCCCCGGCCGGCTCGCCTGCGGCGCGGCCCTGGTGCTCACCTCGCCGTTCACCCCGATGCTCTTCATGGGCGAGGAGTGGGGCGCCGCCACCCCCTGGCAGTACTTCACCGACCACACCGACCCGGACCTCGCCGAGGCCGTCCGACAGGGCCGGCGGCGGGAGTTCGCCGAGCACGGCTGGGCCGCCGAGGCCGTCCCCGACCCGCAGGAACCCGCCACCGTACTGCGCTCGGTCCTCGACTGGACGGAGCTCCGGCGCGCCCCGCACAGCGAACTCCTCGCCTGGTACCGGACGTTGATCCGGCTGCGGCGCGAGCGACCGGAACTGTCCGACCCCGACCTCGGCGCGGTGCGGGTGACGTACGACGAGGCGGCGGGCCTGCTGGTGGTGCACCGGGGGCCGTACCGGATCGCCGTCAACCTCGGGCCGCGGGAGGCCGCGCTGCCGCTGGGGGCCGCCGGGCGCGAGGTGGTCGCGGCCTTCGGGGCGGCGGAACTGGAGGGGACGGCGGTGCGGGTGGCGGCGGACGCGGTGGCGATCGTGCTGACCTGACCGGCTCACCCGGCCGGCTACCAGAGGAAGGTGCCGATCCGCTCCCGCAGCGACGGGGCGTCCAGGCCGTAGGCGGCCAGGTGCTCCTCGATCGAGCCGTAGTGCCGGTGCTCCTCGCGCGGCACGCCCAGGCCCAGCACCCGGTGCGGGCGGTCGGCGAGCGCCTCGTGCGCCTCGTTGGCGGAGGTGCCCGCCAGGTACGGCTCGACCAGCACCACGTCCGCCCGGTCGCCCAGCGCCGCGCGCAGCCCGGCGGCGTCGAAGGGGCGCACCGTCGCCGCGTACAGCACGGTGACGTCCAGGCCCCCGGTGGCCGCGAGCACCGCGTCCAGCATCGGCCCGACGGCGAGCACCACGCCGCGCGAGCCCGTCCGGACGGTGGCGAAGCGGCCCGGCTCGACCGGCACCGCGGCCGCGTTCTGGTGCCCCGAGAGCCGCACGTAGACGTTGCGGTCGCCGTCCGCGTAGGCGTGGCGCAGCAGCCGCTCGGCCTCGTCCGGGTGGCCGGGGACGTGGACCGTCCAGTCCGGCAGGGTGTCCAGCAGGGCGACGTCGCCCGGGGACATGTGGGTACGGCCGCCGGCCGGCCAGTCGTACGAGCCCGCCGCGCTCACCAGCACGGCGCCGACGCCCTGGTGGACGAGGTCCAGCTTGACCTGCTCGAAGGGCCGCTCGATCAGGAAGCTGGCGAAGGTGTGGGCGATCGGGCGCATCCCGGTGAGGGCCAGGCCGCCGGCCGCGCCGACCAGCAGCTGCTCGCGGATGCCGACGTTGACGACCCGGTCGGGGTGGCGCTCCTGGGCCGGGGCGAAGGCGGCCGCGGTGATGTCGGCGAGCACCACGGCCAGCCGGGGGTCCTCGTCCAGCAGGCGGGTGGTGACGTCCACGAAGCGGTCGCGCATGGTGTCCATCGGTGAAGTGCCTTTCGTTGCAGGGGTGGTCGGTGGTCGGGTCCGGCGGGGGCGGGCCGCCCGCTCAGGAGTCCTTGGGCTCGACCCGGGCGACCACCACGTGCGGGCGGCCCGGGTGCTCGGCGGTGTAGGCGCGGTGCAGCGCCTCGTGGTCGCGGCCGTCCACCGTCGCGGTCGACCAGCCCTCGGCCGCGAACCGCTGGGCGAGGCCGCCCTGCCAGCCGTGCGTGGCCGAGGAGTTGTCGATCACCACCACGTGCAGCCGGTCCAGTCCGTACGCCCCGGCGAAGGCCACCGCCTCGGCGTTGGAGCCCTCGTCGAACTCCGCGTCGCCGACCAGCACCCACACCGCCGGGTCGGTCAGGCCCTGCGCCCGCAGCCCGAGCGCGGTGCCGACGGCCAGCGGCAGGCCGTGCCCGAGCGAGCCGGAGGCGATCTCCACGCCGGGGACCAGCGTGCGGTCCGGGTGGTGGCCGAGCGGCGAGTCGTAGCCGCCGAAGCTCGGCAGCACCTCCGGGGAGATGAAGCCCTTGGCCGCCAGCACCGCGTAGTAGGCCATCGGGCCGTGGCCCTTGGAGAGCAGGAAGCGGTCCCGGTCCTGGGCCTCGGCGGTGGCGGGGGTGACCCTCAGCACCCGGTCGTACAGCACCCAGAGCGCGTCCAGGGTGGAGGTGGCGGCGGGGCCGTGCTTCTCGTCGCCGGTCATCAGGCCCATCAGGGCCGAGAGGTCCTCGAACCGGGCCCCGGTGGCGGTGCCCGCAGTCGCGTTCGTCGTCATGACCACGATGGTGCAACTTAAAGCCAGCTTGAGGTCAAGCGGTTACAGTGGGCTCCCATGACCGCCCATTCCGACGGCCGTCGGACCCCCGGCCCGCACCACACCGACCTGCTCACCATCGGCCAACTCGCCGACCGCAGCGGACTCGCCCCCTCCGCGCTGCGCTACTACGAGAGCCTCGACCTGATCCAGGCCACCCGCACCACCGGCGGCCAGCGCCGCTACACCCGCGGCACGCTGCGCCGGATCGCCTTCATCCGCGCCGCCCAGCGGGTCGGCCTCTCCCTGGACGAGGCCCGGGTCGCCCTCGACCGCCTCCCCGAACGCCCGGCCCCCAGCGGCACCGAGTGGGACCGGGTCGCCGGGTCCTGGCAGAGCCGGATCGACGAGCAGATCGCCGAACTGGAGCGGCTGAAGGCCAAGCTCACCGGCTGCATCGGCTGCGGCTGCCTCTCGCTGACCCGCTGCGCCCTCTACAACGCCGCCGACCGCGCCGGCGAGGCCGGCCCCGGCGCCCGCTACCTGCTCACCCGCGACCCGGACACCGGGCCCGAGCCGGTCCCGCCGGCCGTCGAGACCTGCGGCACCCGCCGGAGCGGGCGCTGACCGCCGGAGCCGGCGCTGAAAAGCCTTTGCGCCACGGGCGCCCGCCTGCTTACGGTGCCGCCGTGCTGCCCTTGGTGCTGACGGACGAGGAGTGGGACGCGGTCGTCCCCGACGAGACGGTGATGCGCCCCGGCGCGGAGGCGCTCTGCGCCCGGCTGGGCCTCGCCGGCCTGCCCCTGGAGCGCTTCCCGGAGGGCTCCGTCCCGGTGTACGCGGTCGGCGACGCGCTCGTACTCAAGCTGTTCCCGGCGGCCGGCGCCCGGGACGGCATCGTCGAGGAGCGTGTGCTCACCCGGCTGGACGGCGCCCTGCCGATCCCCACCCCGTCCCTCCACCAGGCCGGCGAGGACGCCAACGGCTGGCGCTACCTCCTGATGTCCCGGCTGCCCGGGCAGGGCCTCGCCCCGGCCTGGCCGCGCATCCCGCGGCCCGACCGCGAACGGATCGCCCGCCGCTGCGGCGAGGCGCTCGCCGCCCTGCACGCCCTCGACCCCGAACCGCTCGCCGACACCCTCGGGCCCGGCGACTGGCCGGCCTTCCTCGCGCGCCAACGGGCGGGCGCGGTGGACCGCCAGCGCGAGCGCGGGCTGGCCGAGGAGTGGCTGGAGCAGATCCCGGACTTCCTCGCCGCCGCCCCGCTCCCCACCGCCCCCGGGCGCGCGCTGCTGCACACCGAGTTCATGCGCGAGCACCTGCTCACCGACCCCGCCGACGGCTGGCGCCTCACCGGCCTGCTCGACTTCGAGCCCGCGATGATCGGCGACCCGGCCTACGACCTGGTCGCCGTCGGCCTCTTCACCACCCGGGCCGACCCGCACCTGCTCGGCCACCTGCTGGACGCCTACGGCCGCGCCGTCGACCCGCGCCTGCTGATGGCGTACACGCTGCTCCACGTCTACAGCAACCTGCCGTGGTACCTCCGGGAGTTGAAGCCCTCGGCGCGGACGCTGGACGCCCTCGCCGAGGAGTGGTTCGGGGTTTCCTAGGGACGTCTTGCGGACGCTTTGCGACGCGGGTCAGGGACGCGGGTCGGTGCGCAGCAGGCTGTACCGGACGACGTCGCGCCACTCGCCGCCGCGGAAGGTCACCGCTCGCTGCACGCCCTCCCGGGTGAAGCCGAGCTTCTCCAGCACGCGCTGCTCCGCCAGGTTGCCCGCCTCGGTGTCCGCCTCCAGCCGCATCACCGGCGAGTGCGCGAACAGGTAGTCCACCAGCAGCCGTTGGGCCCGGGTGCCGATCCCCCGCCCGCGCGCCCCCGGCACCAGCTGCACACCCAGGCTCCAGTACGGGGCGGACGGCCGCACCCCGCTGCGGTTGGCGGCGACGAAGCCGCCGAACCCGCCATCGACGACGACCGCGAGCATCACCTGCTCGTCCTCCAGCAGCCCGCTCGCCGCCCAGCGACGACGGTGCCGCTGCGGGTCCCGCCAGCCGTACCACTGGAATTCACCCAGCGCCTGCGGATCGTTCACCAGCTCCTCGAGGGCGCCGAGGTCGGCCTCGACCATCGGGCGCAGGGTGACGCTTTCTTCGCTCATGTCGGCGTCAACGCAGGATCCGGTGGCATCGGTTCCTCATTCCGTCGGAAATTCCGCGCGCCTGCCCCGCGCCCGTCCCATCGCCTCGCGATTCACCGCGCCGGGCACGACTTCGGCGCCGCCTTCACCTGACGATCGAGCGGGCGAGCCGGAATCCGACGTCGTCGATCCGCAGGGTCGGGTGGCTGCGGCGGCGGACGGAGGCGCGGCAGCTCCAGTGCTCGTCGAACCAGCCGCCGCCGCGCAGGACGCGGTAGTCGCCGTACACCTCGGGGTCGTAGCGCTCCCAGCACCACTCCCAGACGTTACCGAGCAGGTCGTACAACCCGTAGGCATTGGGGAGCAGTTCGCCCACCGGGTGCGGCCGCTCGTCCGAGGTGCCGCGGTGCCAGGCGATCTCGTCCAGCGGGCCGTAGCGCGGGCCGTCCGTGCCGGCGCGGCAGGCGTGCTCCCACTCGGCCTCGGTGGGCAGCCGGTAGCCGTCGGCGGCGCGGTCCCAGGAGACCTCCTCGCCGTCCACCTGATAGGCGGGGGCGAGGCCTTCGCGCCGGGAGAGCTCGTTGCAGTAGTGGACGGCGTCGAACCAGGAGACGCTGTGCGCGGGCCGCCGGTCGCCGCTCGCCCTCTCGTACTGCTCGCGGGTCACCGGACAGGCCGCCAGCTCGTACGCGGCCACGTCGACGGCCCAACTGCGCTGGGTACGACGGTCGGAGAGGGTGACGCGGCCGGCCGGAACGGTGATCATCCACCGATCCTAGGCGGCGCCCCGCAGCAGGGCGATCGCGGACTGCTCGGCCAGCTCCTCCGCGTGCGGCGGCAGCGGCGCACCCGCGTGCAGGGGGCCGCGGACGACGGCGAGCGGCAGGCCGGTGACGGCCAGGGTGACCCGGTCGAGGTCCAGCGGCGTGGCGGCGCCGAGCCGCCCGGCCAGCCCGGCCAGGGCCTCCCGCACCCGGAGGCCGCCCTGCCGGTCGCGCAGCCGCTGCTCCTCGGACCACTCCGCCCGACCGAAGGCCTCCGGGCCGTGCAGCAGGACGACGGCCCGCTCCCGGTGGGCCCGGCACCAGGCGACGACCTGCCGGGCGAGCGCGCCCGCCGCGAGGTGCGGCTCCTCGTGCGCGTCAATGGCGGGCAGGCAGGCGCCCTGGAACTCCTCGACCGTTTGCAGCCACAACTCGGCCAGCAGCGCGGCGCGTTGGGGAAAGCGGTGGTAGACGGACCCGTTGGGCGCGCCGCTCTCCCGGGCGACGGCGGACATGGTGACGGCGGCCGGCCCACCGGCGGCCGCGAGCCGAACGGCGGCGTCGAGGAGGGCGGATTCGTCATAGCGGGGTGGCCTGGGCATGTAGTAGAGAGTACTCTCCAGTTCAATTGGAGGGGATCATCCAAAACCAGGAGGGGAGCCCCGGCATGGCCGTGCTCAACATCCACGAACGCACCGTCCCGGCACCGGCGGAGACCGTCGGCGCCCTCATCGACAGCCTCGCGAGCCCGGACGACCGGCTCTGGCCGGGCCCGCGCTGGCCCCGGATGCGGTTCGACCGCCCGCTCGCCCCCGGCGCCACCGGCGGCCACGGCCCGGTCCGCTACACCGTCTCCGACTACGCACCGGGCCAGCGGGTGCGCTTCCGCTTCGACGGCCCACGCGGCTTCGACGGCCACCACGAGTTCACCGTCCACCCGGCGGGCGACACCACCGTCCTCCGCCACACCATCGCCATGCGCCTACACGGCCCGGCCCTGCTCGCCTGGCCCCTCGCCTTCCGCTGGCTGCACGACGCCCTCCTGGAGGACTGCCTCGACCGGGCGGTACGGGCAGTCGGCGGCACCGTCCCCCACCCCGCCCACTGGAGCCCGTACGTCCGCCTCCTGCACCGCCTGATCCCCCACTGACCGGCGAAGGCCGGGGGGATCAGCCGGGCCGTTCACAGCCCGAACGGCCACGAGCACGCAGGGACACGGGCTACCGAGGCGACCGCTCAGCCTCGATCGCCGCCAGGATCCGCCGCCGGACTGTGGCCGAGGCCTCGGGCAGCCAGTACGCCAACTCCGCTTCGAGACGCCGCCGTTCGGCACGGAGGAGCCGGGCGAGGCGCGTGCGGGAGCAGCGCAGGAACCACCAGCCCAGGATGCGGTCGATCACAAGGGCTCCCCGGTGGGCGAGTTCGCCCAGCGGATCCGCACCTCGCGGTCGCCGACCGGGATGACGACCACCGGGCTTTCGGCGAGGTCTCGGATGGCATCCCGCTCGGCACAGGGGCCGGTGAGGCGGCGCTCCAGCCGCCAGTACTCGAAGCGGGGCATCGGGACACGGCGGATCGCGTCCCAGATCATCGCGAGGGTCCCGGGGTTGAGGGTGTGGACGCCCGGCGGGCGGAGCCCGGGGATCTCCACTCGGATGTCGTGATCGGCCCTCATGCGGCCACCTCGCACCAGATGATCTTGCCGATCGGCTCACGCGGACTGCAACCCCACGAATTGGCGATGGACTTGACGAGGTGCAGACCGCGCCCGGCCTCGACATGGAGGCCGGGCGCGACGAGGACAGGCGGCCGGTCGCGCATGGCGTCGTGCACCTCGACCCGAAGGCGGGTGGAGTCGACGTCGAGCGCGAGGTAGATGCGGTGCCCGGGCGGCGTCCCGTACAGAAGGGCGTTGGTCACGAGCTCCGAGACGACCAGGAGCCCGGGGTCATGGAACCGCTCCCCGCCCGGGAAGGCGGAGAGGAGGGAGGAGAGGAGGTGGCGAGCCTTGCCGGGCGAGCGCCGGCTGCGCGGCAGCCAGGCGTCAGAGGCGGCACTGGTGGGGGTGGACATGGCGAATCACCTTCCAGGCATGGAGCGGAGAAGGTCGAGCAGCCGACATGGCAGCCCGTACGCATCGGACGAAGCGCCAAAACGAGAGTGCGGCACAGTCACGCGACAAGCCTGTGACACATAGCCATCATTCGGTCACGCACAGCATGCAGTACATCGAGAGTGCATCGCAAGGCAGATCAGCTAAATATGAAAACTTTCATCCCTGGCAGCAAGGTGCCTGCCCTACGCTCCAGTCGGTGGTGGCGAACCGTCACCACTCGCATGCACACTGGTAGCTGAACGTCCTGGAGGGGTTACGTAGATGGCAGTCGCAGTGCCAGCCGTGCGGTATCGACGCATCGCCGCCGAGCTGAGGAGGCTCCGCGAGCTGAAGAACCTGTCGGCCGAAGAGGTGGCCAGCAAGGTCGACGGCGTCAACCTGGTGAAGCTCAGCAGGTACGAGAACGCCCGGGTCCAGCTGAAGCCCGACGTCGTCCGGGCGCTGCTCGACTTCTACGAGTGCGACCCGGAGCTCAAGGAGGTCCTGGTCGAGATTCTTCGGGACAAGCGCCGGCCCGGCTGGATGGCCGGCTACGAGCAGCTGAACCCGCTCTACACGGATCTGATCCGCCTCGAAGAGACGGCCGTCGGCAACAAATCGTACGAGTCCGCTTACATCCCCGGACTCCTGCAGACCCGCCAGTACGCCCACGCCATCATCGCCAGTGGCGTGATAAACAAGCCCAGCGTCGAAGAGCGCGTCGAAGTCCGGATCAACAGGCAGTCCGTCCTCACCCGGTCCGAGAACCCGCTGAAGCTGTGGGCCGTGATCCATGAATCGGCCCTGACGATGACTGCCGCCCCGGGCGTGATGGCCGACCAGTTGGACAAGCTGCTCCAGTTCAGCCAACTCCCCAACATCAAAGTCCAGATCATGCCCGCGATGGCTCCGCCGCACCCCGGAATGACCGGGCCGTTCGCGCTCCTGGAGTTTCGACAGCGCGATCTCGATCTGGTCCTGCTCAGCGGAATGCTCAGCAGCGACTGGGTGGAGGATCCAGGCCAAGTCGACATCTATCGAGCGGCGTTCGACGAAATCATGGCAACCGCCCTGTCCCTCGACGAGTCGCGCAACCTCATCACACAGAAGAGAGAAACGCTCAAGTGACCCACTTCCCTGTCGCCTCCGCACTCCTCGTGCAGTGGAAGAAGGCAACCGCCAGCAACCCCAACGACAACTGCGTCGAGGTCGCCGACAGCATCACCGGCATCATCCCGGTCCGCGACAGCAAGGACCCCCACGGCCCCGCCCTCGGCTTCACCCCCGAGGCCTGGCAGTCCTTCCTCGCCGGCATCCGCACCAACGACTTCCCCACCACCCCCTGACCCGCCTCCCCCGGGCGGCCCCGCACACCCCGCGGGGCCGCCCGCCTCCTAGCGCGCTGCGTCGCACGGCAAGACCGTGCTCGAATTCCCCAGGCACACGATGCAGTCCTTCCCGGAGGTGAACGGTGGCGGCCCCCACGCTTGAGGACCTGCTGCGGAGCTGCACCAGGTCGGCGTTCCACCTTGAGATGCGCGACGGCTACATGCGCGACGACCCGTTGCTCCTCCGTTGGCTCAGCGGGCACCGGGACGATCCGACCGACCGCTCGTCATGGTGGAGCCCCTGGCTGCAGCTGATCGAGGAGACCACCGGTCGCGGAGTCGATGTGCGACGAGCCCGCATCGTCTCCGAACCGGCGAGCGAGTACATCCGCTTCGAGCACGAGATCACGTTCCGGAACCTCGCTTCCGGCGAACAGGTCCGGTGGCTCCCCCGCCGCCAGACGACCGATCTGGCGCTCCCGGGCAACGACTTCTGGCTCATCGACGGCCAGTACCTCCTGGTCCACCACTTCAGCGGCGAGGGCGACTTCGTGGACGACGAAGTCAGCACCGACTCTCACGCCCTGGCTCTCTGCGCCTCGGCCTTCGAGGCCGTCTGGGAGCGCGGAATCGACCACGACAGGTACACCGTCTGATCCCGGCTCGCCGGCATCCCGCTCGGCGAGAGCATTCCGGCAGGTATCCGACCGTCATTTTTCGGGTGGCCTCGTACCGAGCACGAGGCCACCCTCACTTGACGTCTGTAGCGGTGTCACGACACGGTGTTACCCACACGGACTTGCAGCCAACTTCGCGGAAGGGGCAGTCATGACACTTCGCTTCATCGGGATCGACCCGGACTCGCCGAACGGTGGCTCTCCGACAGTCTGGCTCGAAGACGAAGCCGCGGAGATCGTCGTACAGGGGCTGCTCCCCTCCACGGACACGCTCCGCACCATCAGCGAGACCGAGTGGGTTCCTGATCACCCCGTCGGCATCCCGGACCACGAGGGCGTCGTCCGTATCCCTGTTCGGATGATTCCGGCTTTGCGGAAGGTGTGCGATGACGCAGAACGTGCCGGACTTTGGCGCCCTGCTGCGGAGCGCTGAGCGCTCGGCAGTCCACCTGGAGATGCGGGACTCCTATGCGGACGACCCGGTCTTCGCCGACTGGCGCGCGGGGCTACCGGTCGACCGCCCCGACGCCTACGAGCTTCCCGAGGAGTACCAGGCCTGGGCTGAGCTGGTGAAGGAGACCGTGGCCCGGGGCGTGATCATGCGTCGTGCCCGGATCGTCTCCGAACCCGTCACCGACTACATCCGTTGGGAACACGCCATCACCGAACGGCACAACATCGCCCTCGGCGAGCACGTGCGCTGGCTCCCCCGTCGCCTGGCGTCCGATCTCTCACTGCCTGGAAATGATCTCTGGCTGATCGATGACCGCCTGGTCCTCTTCCACTGGTTCACCGGCGACGGCGACTGGGCGGGCCACGAGTTCACCGAGGACCCTGCCACAGTGAAGCAGGTCACCACGGCATTCGAAGCGGTGTGGGATCGCGCCAGGCCGCACGCGCAGTACACCGTCTGATTCACCGTCAGCACCGGGCAGTCCATCACATGTCGTCGTCTCCGTCGTCCAGTGTCGTCGAGGCCCGCAAGGCCCTCGCCAATCGGCTGGTCGTGATCCGCAAGGACGCCGGACTCACCGGCGACGAGCTCTCTGCCCGGTGCGGGTGGCACCCCGCCAAGACCAGTCGTATCCAGAGCGGCAAGTCCGCACCCTCCGAGGACGATCTCCGCGCCTGGTGCACTGCGTGCGATGCCGAGGAGCAGCTCCCTGACGTCATCGCCACCGCCCGCGCCGTCGAATCGATGTACACCGAGTGGCGTCGGATGGAGCACGCCGGGCTGCGGGCCGCGCAGGAGTCCGTCGGCACGCTCTACCAGCGCACCGAGGTCTTCCGTGTGTACGCGAGCCGAGTCATTCCCGGCATGGTGCAGACAACCGACTACACCGCTGCCGTACTGCGCTCGATCCAACGCGACCGAGTGCCCGTCGATGACGTAGAGGAGGCCGTGGCGGCGCGGCTGGACCGCCAGCGCATGCTGTTCTCCGGCCGGCATCGACTCGGGCTGCTGGTCGAAGAGTACGTGCTCCGCGCCGCCGTGTGCGACGCCAGGACGATGGCGGACCAACTCGACCACCTCATCACAGCGGCTGCCAGCCCCTTCGTCAGCCTGGGCATCATCCCCACCGGTTGCCACCGATCCCAACTTCCGGTCGAGGACTTCTACATGTTCGACGAGGCCGAGGTCGCCGTCGAACTGACCTCCGGGTATCTGCGCATCACACGACCTCACGAGATCGCCGATTACCTGCGCACCTACACCGCCCTGGCAGGAATGGCCGTCTACGGCACGAAGGCTCGGCAGGTCATCATCTCGGCGGTCGACGCACTCGGGTGAATCGGCGCAAGATGGCGCAACTTCTTTGAAAGAGCGATCTGTTGCTCCGTAGCGTCATGAGTGCTCCGCCATGCGGAGCGTCCACGAGCACAAGGAGAGGCCTTGTCACTCCTACGAGCTGAGCGGAGCAGTGCCTTGCAGGTCACCGACCCACCACAGCCGAAACCGAAGTCCGAGCCCAGGCCGACGACACCGCGTCCGCCGGACCGGTACCGGCCCACCGGGCCGCACACCCGCAGCAGTGGCCACCGCGGACCCGCGATCGGGGTGGCAGGGAAGCACGCGGGCGACCAGGACCCGGGCAAGGACAAGCCGTCGAAGGACACCTCGCGCCCGGCGCCCGCCCCGAAGCACGAGAAGAAGGACAAGTGACGGAGAGCCTCCACCCGCAGCAGGCCGCCTCGCGCGGCCTGCTGCGGGCCATCAGCGAAGAGCTCGGTCGTCCCGTCCCGTCGGAGTGGAAGGACGCCATCACGGCGGTCCCGCGCCACCGTTTCCTCCCGGAGCGGATCTGGCTCTCCGACGACAGCGGCGACCTCGAACCGTGCGACATCCGCTCCGAGCCCGACCGCTGGTTCGCGGCCGCCTACGACAACGCTCCGGTCGTCACCCAGGTCAATGACGGCGAGGAGCCGGCCGACGGCTCCGACGCCTGGCCGTCGTCCTCGGCGTCCTCACCGGCGATGGTCGTGCGAATGCTCGAAGCACTCGATGCCCGCCCCGGCCAGACCGTCCTGGAGGTCGGCACCGGCACCGGCTGGAACGCGGCTCTGCTCGCGCACCGGGCCGGTCCCGGCCGTGTCGTCTCGATCGAGATCGACCCCGCAGTCACCTGGCGGGCCCACTCGTCCCTGAACGCGGCGGGCGTGGACGTGGAGGTCGTCTGCGGGGACGGAGCCCACGGTTGGGCCCGGCGGCAGCCGTACGACCGGGTCGTCTCCACCTGCTCGGTCAGCCGGGTGCCGACGGCGTGGATCGAGCAGACCCGCCCCGGCGGCACCATCGTGACGCCGTGGGAGAGCCCGATGCTCTCCTGGGGACTGCTCACCCTCACCGTCGAAGGCGGGCGCGCGACCGGGAGGTTCAGCCCGGACGCCTCGTTCATGCTGATGCGCGGCCAGCGGATCGACCTGCGCATCTTCCGGGACATCGTCCGTGACGACCACGAACCCGAGGAGTCCACCACCCGGCTCTCACCGTGGCAGGTGAGCGGCGAGGACCTGGACGCGCGGTTCGCCCTCGGGCTGAAGCTCGGCGACGTGTGGACGGCCTGGCAGCACGAGCCCGATGCCGAAGGAGTGGCCTCCCGGCTCTGGGTGGCCACGACGGACGCGCGCTCGTGGGCCGCCGTCGACCACGACGGCCGGCAGGAGGACCGCTTCGCCGTCCGGCAGTACGGCCCGCGCCGCCTCTGGACCGAGATCGAGGACGCCCACGCCTGGTGGGAGAAGCAGAACCGGCCGGGCCCGGACCGGTTCGGGCTCCGCATCACCGGCGAGGAACAGCTCGTCTTCCTCGACGAGCCGACCGCCGTCGTCGCCCGGGTGCCGTAGCGCGCGACCGAGCCGGGGCGGCCGATAAACCGCCCCGGCTGGTCGGGTGGCTACTCCCAGCGCCAGCCGTTGTTGTCCCGGCAGGTGAGAACACGGCCGTTGGCGTCGCTGCCGGTGTCGCCGTGGGCGCTGTTGGGGCAGATGCGACCCCGGACTATGCAGTTGCCCTTGGAATCCGTGGTGCAGGCTGACGCCTGGTGCTCCGAGGGTGCGGCGGGCTGCGGCGCCGGCGGGGCGTGCGTCGGGGCCGGGGCGGGCGGGGCGGCGGGAGCGGGGGCAGCAGGGGCGGCCGGGGCGGGGGCCGCCGGAGGGGCGCTCGGCGCCGCCGGATCGGCCGGTGCGGTCGCGGTCGGGGAGGCCGGGGCAGGGGCGGGGTCCGCCGGGGCGGGCGCGGCGCCTCCCGGGCAGTCCTCCTCGTTCTTCACCACGGACAGCGTCACCGTCGTGTCCTTCGCCGAGGGTTCCCCGGCGGCCGGCTGCTGGGAGCAGACCTTCCAGTGGCTCGGCATGAGGACCGACCGCGTGTGGGACTCGCCCGCGTGGACGTCCTGGAACGTCACGGTCTTGGCGGCCCGGGCGTCCGGCTGCTGGAGGGCGTCCTTGGCCTTGTCCCCGTGCATTCCGACCACACTCGGGATCGGAATCGGCGTCGCCGCCGACGACGTTTCGTCGGCCGAGGCCTTGCACCCGGCCGCGAGGAGGGTGGCGGCCAGCGCGGCGGCGGCGAGGGCGGTCGCCCGCCTCCGGCGGGAGGGGCGCAGCGGTCGGGCTTCGTGGGTCTGGGCGGTCGTCGGCTGTATCACAGCAGGCACTTGGTCTTCCGGGTGAGCGGCGGGCATGGCGGACGGAACTTCGAGCGGGCAAAACTTTTCGAACGTACACCACCTCACTGGCGGAAGCCTGGGAATCCCCGCCGGGAATCCTTGATCGAAGCGTGATGTCGGCCCCCTCCCCGGGGCCTCTCCCCGCCCGCCGGAAACGGCCCGTCCCGGCCTCCGGCGACAGCGACGCCGCCCTCCTCCACGCCCCCGAGGCACCCGTCCACACCAGAGCCAGAGTGCCCCCAACAGCCCACCACCCAGCGGCTTTTGCCACGATCGCGCCCACCCCTCGAGCGTCCTACGCTCGGCCGTATGAACCGTACGATCCGCACCACCGAAGACGTCCTCGCCCTCCTCGACGGCTTCTTCCGGCCGGCCGAACCGTTCTGGGACCGGTTCTACGAGGACCGGTCCGCCGAGCGCCCGTTCTTCGCGCCGAAGCCGGACGAGAACCTGGTCTCCTACCTGGACCGCGGCCTGCTGCCGCCGGCCCCCGGCCGGGTGCTCGACCTGGGCTGCGGCACCGGCCGCAACGCGATCCACCTGGCCTCGCTCGGCTTCGAGGTGGACGCCGTCGACCTCTCCGCCACCGCCCTCGCCTGGGCCGAGGAGCGCGCCCGCGAGGCCGGCCCCGGAGCCCGCCCGCGCTTCCACCGGGCGAGCATCTTCGAGGTCCAACTCCCTTGCGACACCTACGACCTGGTCTACGACTCCGGCTGCCTGCACCACCTGCCGCCGCACCGCCGGGTCGGCTACCTGGCCCTCCTGGACCGCGTCCTCGCCCCGGGCGGGCACTTCGCCGTCACCGCCTTCGCGGCCGGGGCGATGGGCTCCGAGCGGCCCGACGAGGAGCTCTACCGGCTCGGCTCACTGGAGGGCGGGCTGGCCTACTCTCCGGCCGAACTGCGCTCGCTGTTCCGCGAGTTCGAGCCGCTGGAGATCCGCCCGATGGCGGCGCACGGCCCGGATTCCGAGGCCTTCGGCGTCCCCTTCCTCCTCACAGCGCTCTTCCAGCGAACTGCCAGCCTCTAACCAGCCTCTCATCCTCCGCCCCTAGCCTCCGGCCCTATGAACGTCTCCCTGCTCGACGGCTGGTTCCCGTGGACGGTCCAGGCCGCGGCCCTCGCGCTGCTCCTGGCCACCGCCGCCCGCCGGGAGCGGGCGTGGCTGCGGAGGCGGGGGCCGGTCGCGCTCGGGACGGCGCTGGCGCTCACCGCGGCCGGCGCCGTCGCCATGCCGACGCTGGGCGGGATCACCGACCCGGTCCCGTTCGGGGTCTGGCTGTGGAGCGGGGTGGCGGTCGCGGCGCTGTGCGTGCTCGGCTTCGGCTGGAACGGCGCGCGGTGGTGGCGCCGGGCACTGGTGGCACCGACCGTGCTGCTGGCGCTGTTCTGCGCGGCGAACAGCGTGAACATCGCCACCGGCTACTACCCGACGCTGGACGACGCGATCGGCGAGCTCGGCGGGCAGCCGCTGCCGGAGCAGATCACCCTGGACGAGCTGAAGTCGATCCACGGCCGGACGGGCACGGGCCGCATCGTCCAGGTCGACATACCGGACACCGCCAGCGGCTTCGCCCACCGCCAGGAGCTGGTCTACCTGCCGCCCGCCTGGTTCCGCAGCCAGACCCGGCCCAAGTTGCCCGTCCTGGAGATGATCGGCGGCGAGTTCGCGGCGCCCGACAACTGGATCCGCTCGGGCAACGCCGTGAAGACCGCCGACGCCTTCGCCGCCCGGCACAACGGCTTCGCCCCGATCCTGGTGTTCGTGGACGCCACCGGCGGCTTCCGGGTGGACACCGAGTGCGTGGACGGCCCGCACGGCCAGGCCGAGAGCCATCTCCTCAAGGACGTCCCGCCGTTCGTCCAGAAGACCTTCAACGCCGCCACCGACCCGCACAAGTGGGGCGTGGCCGGCTGGTCGATGGGCGGCACCTGCGCCGTCGACCTCACCGTCGAGCACCCGAACGTCTTCACCCACTTCGGCGACTTCTCCGGCGACAAGGGCCCGTCCACCGGCGACAAGGACCACACCGTCCAGGAGCTGTACGGGGGCGACGCCGCGGCCTGGGCCGCCCATGACCCGCTGACCGTGCTCGCCCACCACTCCAAGTACCAGGGCGTCTCCGGCTACTTCGCCCAGGGCGACGAGGAGCACGGCCAGATCGACTCCGCCAAGGCCCTGGAGGCGGCGGCCCGGAAGGACGGCATCCGCACCGTGAACGTGGTCGGCTCCGGCAGGCACACCTGGCAGACCGGCGCCGCGTCCTTCGCCCAGGCCCTCCCCTGGCTCGCCCAGCAGCTCGGCGTCCCGGGCACCCATGCGTAACGGCACCCACGCGTAACGGCTCACCCGCACCACGGCACGTGCTCTCCTCCCCGTTCGACGGCCGCCGCCCGTCGCGCGGTTCAGCTCCGGGTGTTGTCATCGCGCACCCCTCCGCCGCCGGTCGCCGGGCCCGGCACACCCGCCCCCACCAGCCCGGATGCGCCGCACCCGGCCCGCGCGGTGCCGGTCGCGCGTCCCGGGGATCCCCCGCACGCCGTCCGCCGTCCGACACCACCTGCCCCACAGGACCCACCAACCCCAAAGGGAATCCGGGCCTCCGGCCGGAACCCGGCTTTGCGAGCGGCCGTTCGGTGGCATAGGTTTCGACCGCCGCCGATGCGCCGCCACGACCCTGACCGCCCCTCATCTCCGAGGCGGGCGGCGGGCCGAGGAGCCGACGGCCCTAACGCACAGGGGGAGGCCCGCCATGCCGAGTGCCCGCGACCGCGCGTCGCGCGGGCGGCGAGGACGGACGGCCGGCGCCGCGCACCAGCGGCCCGCGGCCGACCCCGCCCTTCGCCCCCAACGGCAGGGCGGTGCGCGGCCGACCCCGTTCCACGCCACCGGACACCCGAGGAACAGTCAGTTGCGCACCACCAGAGTCGTCACCGCCACCGCCGCCGCCCTCGTCTGCCTGGGCGCGCTCAGCGCCTGCGGGCCCGAGAACGGGGACGGCGGCCAGACCGCCCTCCCCGCCGCGGCCCCCACGCCCAGCACCAACCCCACCAAGCCCGCCGGCTCCGACAAGGGCATCCCGGACAAGGCCTGGATGGACACCAAGAACATCCCGATGGACGAGAGTTACCACTACACGCCGCTGGCGGCCAACGCCAAGCAGGTCTCCGGGCCGGTCCAGTTCAAGGGCCTGGAGCTGTGCCGCGCCGCGATCGCCAAGGACGACGAGCCGTTGTTCACGGGCACCGCCGCCGCGAAGTCCGAGGTCGGCTTCGGCGGGGACCGCTGGGCGGCCCAGCAGACCCTGCTGTTCCACGGCGACCCGGTCCACAGCAGCGCCGCCAAGCAGTCCACCAACATGGCCGAGGCGCGCCTGGCGGAGGCGCTCAAGTCCTGTGCCAAGACCGCTCCCGGCGCCACCGTGAAGGTCGAAAGCGCCCCGGACGCGCCGTACTTCGCCGCCGTCCTGACCGTCCCGCAGGCCGACGGCGGCACCGTCACCCTGCACGAGTACGTGGTCGGCGACGGCGGTACGGTCAGCGAGCTGGCCGTCTGGGCCACCACCAAGGCCGGTGCCCAGCCCAAGGACGCCTGGAAGGCCCCCGAGGACAAGGCCGTCGGCACCGGCATGACGGCGGCGATGTGCGAGGCGCTCCCCGGCTGCGACGGGCGCTGACGTCCGGCGCGCGCCCGGTCCGCCCGTCCCCTCCCGAGGACCGGGACGGGGGCGGACGGACCGGGCGGCCCGATCAGATCAGGCCCGGGCTCACAGCCCCAGGACGCTGAGCGCGGTGGTCCAGTCCTTCGCGATCGCGGCGCGCGCGTCGTCGAGGCCGGCCCGGCCGCCGCAGACCGCGTTCTTGAGCTTGGTCTCGACGGAGTCCTTGCTCTGCGCCGGCTGGCTGCCGTAGCGCGGCTCGGGCCACAGGTTGGCCGGGTCGCGCGGGGCGCCGCCGAGCTCCAGCGGGACGAGGTGGTCCTCCTCGTAGTCCGCCGTGCTGGTGTCCGCGTAGCCGTAGGCCGCGATCTGCTGCACCTTCAGCGCGTTGGTGTAGCTGGTCGGCGGGCGGACGGTGGCGGTCCAGCCGGAGACGCAGATGGTCTGGCCGATGGTCGCCTGGGTGACGTCAGGGTTGTACGCGCCGGGGGTGCAGGACGGGTCGGGCAGCGGCAGGTACGCCTGCGAACAACTCGCCGCGAGCGTACGGGCCTTCTGGGCGGTACCGTGGGCCGGGGCGGCGGCCTGCGCGGTGCCGGCGGCGAGCCCGGCGGCGGCGAGGGCGGCCGCCGAGGCGGTGACGGTGAGACGGTGACGGAGCATCATGGGGGAAGCACTCCTGGTCCGGCCCGGCCTCTCGCCGGGCGACTGTGCTCATGACAGCACCACCCGGCCGACCACCGTCAGATCCGTGACGTGAACGCCTGGTGACCGCGTCTCCACAACCGCGCCCCGACGAGCGCCCCGCGCGAGGACCCCGCGCGAGCGCCCCGCCCCCGTCTCCCGGCCCCCGGCCCGTGCGGTCAGCCCCGCAGGACCGCCAGCTCGACCTCCCGGCCGGCCAGGCCGCCGGGCACCGGCAGCGTCACCCCGGAGGGCTCGAAGCCGGCCTTCCGGTACATCGCCTCGGCCCGGGGGTTGTCCTCGTGGACGAACAGCCGCACCCGCTCGATCCTGGGCCCGGTGAGCGACCACGCCCACTCCTGGAGGGTCCGGATCAGGTCGAGCGCCAGCCCGGTGCCCCGCGCCTCCGCGCGGACGAACACCCCGACCACGTGCACCTGGTCGACCTCGACGACGTCGCCCTCCAGGGCGCCGTTCCCGCCGGCCGGCTCGACCACCCCGGTCATGCTGCCGAGCCAGCGCCCGTCCTCGGCCTCCGCGATGAACTGCGCCGCGTGCGGGTCCGTCGCCGCCCGGGTCGTGCGGTCCTGCCAGAACTCGTCGGGCTTGGTGACGGCCTGCTCGTAGACCTCCAGGAAGGCCACGGCCGCGACCGGGTCCCGCAGCGCGTCGAGGCGGAGGTCCCGGGCCCGCTGCCAGTCCTCGACCCGTACCCGTCTGATGATGATTCCGGTGCTCATCGCCTGATCATTCCATCGGCACCATTGGCCCGCGCAACCGATTTCCAAGGCCGCAGACCTCTAGCCCCGGGACGACTCCAGCAGCCGCGCCAGCAGCGCCGCCGGCCCCTCCGGCAGGCTGCCGTGGACGAGTTCGGTGCGGTGCACCAGCCGGGGCGCGGCGATCGGCGCGTACCCGACCCCGGGCGCCGCCGCGAGCACCGGCTCGGGCAGCAGGGTGAGCCCGTGCCCGGCCGCCACCAGCGCGAGCAGTCCGTGCAGGTCAGTGCCCTGGTAGCGGGTGGCCGGCCGGAAGCCGTCGACGCCCGCGGCCGCGCGCAGCCGGGCCGCGGGCGGGGTGAGGTCGGGGGCGTCCAGCCAGCGGGCGGCGGAGAGGTCGGCAAGCGCGAGGCCGGCGCGCCCGGCCAGCGGGTGGCCGGTGGGCAGCGCGACGGCGACCGGCCGCTCGGCCACCGCGACGGTGCGCAGCGGCCCGACGTCGGGCAGCGGCAGCGGGTCACTGGGCGCGGCCAGTCCGTCGACCAGGGCGAGGTCGACCTCGCCGGTGGCGACCTGGGCGGGCAGCACGTCCTGGGCGAGGACCCGGACCACCGGTTCCACCCGCGGGTACGCGCGGCGCACCTCGCCGAGCGCGCGCCCCAGTGCCGCACCGACCGCCAGCGCGGTGGCCCCGAGCACCAGCCGGGTGTTCGACGCGCCCGCCAGGCGTGCGACGTCGGCGCGCGCCGCCTCCAGCCGGACCAGCAGCGGTGCGGCGTGCTCCAGCAGCCGCTGACCGGCCCCGGTCGGGCCGACCGGGCGGCGGAGCAGCAGCGCGGTCCCGAGGTCCGCCTCCAGCGCGGCGATCTGCTGGGAGACCGCGGACTGGGTGTAGCCGAGCTCCCGTGCCGCCTCCGAGAAGGAGGCGAGGCGGGCGACGGTGACGAAGGTGCGCAGCTGCTGCGGGTCCACGGCGGACATCAACCGATCTGATCGAAGCTTAAGGAATCATCGTTGGCGCTGATCTCGGGTGCGGGGTCAGGATAGCCGCATGACGCATCAGACCCCGCGGGTCGCCCTCGTCGGCGACCGCTCCCCCGCCGTCCGCTCGCACGCCCGGATCCCGGGCCTGCTGGACGCCCTCGCCGAGCACGACCACCTCGTCCTGGACGCCTACTGGATCCCGACCGGGGACGCCGCCGCGCCCGGCGCCCTGGACGGCTTCGACGCGGTCTGGCTGCTGCCCGGCAGCCCGTACCGCAGCGAGGCCGGCGCACTGGCCGCCGTCCGGACCGCCCGCGAGCGCGGCATCCCCTTCCTCGGCACCTGCGCCGGGTTCCAGCACGCGGTGCTGGAGTACGCCCGGAACGTCTGCGGCCTGGCCGGGGCCGTGAACGGCGAGGACCACCCGGACGCGGAGCAGCAGGTGATCGTCCCGCTGGCCTGTTCGCTGGTCGGCCACGAGGGGGCCGTCACCGTCACCCCGGGGAGCCTCGCCGAGCGGGTCCTCGGCGCCACCCGCACCCTGGAGCGCTACCACTGCGCGTACGGACTCAACGGCGCCTACCTGGAGCGGCTGGCCGCGCACGGCCTGCGGTTCAGCGGCGCGGACGAGTCGGGCGAGGTGCGCGTCCTGGAACTGCCCGGCCACCCGTTCTTCCTGGCCTCGCTCTTCCAGCCCGAGCTGTCCGGCGACGGCACCCGGGCGCACCCCATGATCCGTGCCCTGGCCGGCGCCGCCGTGGCGCACGCGGACGCGGGCACCCCGGCCGCGACGGTCACAACGGCCTGATCAAGCCCCGCACCTGAGCGCGCCTCATGCGCGAGCGCGTCTCACATCGGCAGCGACCGCAGCCGCACCGGCCCCTCCGGCCACCCGGCCCCGACGGCCAGCGGCGCCCACATGGTGCGCAGCGGCATCTCCGCCAGCCGCCCCTCCGGCTGTTCCACCGTCACGCCCTCGGCCACCTCCCGGAAGCCGAGCCCCCGGTAGAACGCGGCCAGCGGCGGGCGGCAGAACAGCAGCGCGTACCGGTGGCCGAGCGTGCGCGCGTGGTCGAGGGCGGCCCCGACCACGGCCTGCGCGAGGCCGCCGTGGCGCCGGTCGGGCGCGACGCAGACCCCGCCGACGCCCATCACGGCGAGGTCGGTGCCGCCCACGGTGAGCGGCAGCGGCACCAGTCCGGTGTGGGCGACGAGCCGGCCGTCGGCGGCCCGGATGCCGAAGTGGATCTCCTTGGGGCGGAAGGTCAGCCCCGTGTACGCGACGCCGTACGGGTCGTCCCCGGGGCCGAGGATCTCAGCCTGCTCGGCGCGGCCGTACTGCGCGAGCCGTTCGACCACGGGCGCTCCGACGAGCGGCTGTTCGGCGGGAGACTGTCCGGCGGGAGGCTGTCCGGCGAGCGGCGGCGCGGGCGAGAAACGATCATCCATCCCGCCATGCTCCCCTCCCGCCGGAGCCTTCCACCAGTCCCTTCCCGGCCACTCGGTCCGACGACTGCTCGGTCCGCCGGCCGACGGCCGCCGGGCGCCGGGCAGCCGGCCGCCCCGATCGGCCGCCGGGGGCCGACCCGGCGTCAGGCCGCCGCGCGCCGCACCAGCTCCGCCCAGACCTCGGCCACCCGCGCCTCCAGTTCCGCCAGGCCGCCGCCGTTGTCGATCACCAGGTCCGCGATCGCCAGCCGCCCGTCCCGGGAAGCCTGCGCGGCCATCCGGGCCCGGGCCTCCTCCTCGGCCATCCCGCGCAGCCGCACCAGCCGGTCCAGCCGCACGTCGTCGGCCGCGTCCACCACCACGACCAGGTCGAACAGCGGCGCCAGGCCGTTCTCGGCCAGCAGCGGCACGTCGTGCACCACGACCGCGTCCGGCGCGGCCGCCGCCTCCAGCTCGGCGGAGCGGGTCCGCACCAGCGGGTGGACGATCGCGTTCAGCGCCTTCAGCCGCTCCGGGTCGGCGAACACGACCGCGCCGAGCGCCGGACGGTCCAGCGAGCCGTCCTCCCTCAGCACCCGCGGTCCGAACTCGGCGACCACGGCCGCCAGACCGTCCGTTCCGGGGGCGACCACCTCGCGGGCGATCACGTCGGAGTCCACGATCACCGCGCCGTGCGCGGCGAACAGCCGGGACACCTCGCTCTTGCCCGCACCGATGCCGCCCGTCAGTCCGATCTTCAGCATGGCGTCAGGCTACCGGTGCCCCCTCGAACCCGTCAGCAGAGGCCCGGCCGGCCCGGTTCCGATCCGAACAGGCCCGGCTCCGATCCGAACAGGCCCGGCGAAGCCCGGACCCGGTCGAGCACAGGCCCGGTCAGCCCAGCTCCAGGCTCTCGCCCTCCCCCAGCACCAACAGCTCCGCACCCGTCCCCGGCCCGACCGGCCCGACCAGCCGGGTCTGCACGGCGAGCCCGATCGGGCTGAGCACCGCCTCGTGCACCGGCACCGCCCGGCGCGGCGAGGCTTCCCGGACGTAGTCGACCACCTCGGAGGCCTTGCTCCAGGGGGCCGCGATCGGCAGCAGCAGGGTCTCCACGGCGTGCGGCGGCACGGTGAACGCGTCGCCGGGGTGGAACAGCCGGCCGTCGAAGAGGAAGCCGATGTTCCGAACCGGCGGGAGGTCCCGGTGGATCTCCGCGTGCCACTCGCCGTGCACCGAGACGCCGAGCCCGCCGACCTCGAAGGCGTCGCCCTCGCCGACCACGCCGACCCGCTGCGCCACGCCGTCCAGTTGGTCGGCGACGGCCCGGTTGGTCCACACCCGCAGCGCCGGGTCGGCCTCCAGCGCGGCGCGCAGCCGGGACTCCTCGAAGTGGTCCATGTGCTCGTGGGTGATCAGGACGGCGTCCGCCCCGGCCAGGGCGGCGGGGTCGGTGAAGCTCCCGGGGTCGACGACGACCGTGCTGCCGCCGTGCTCGACGCGTACGCAGGCATGTCCGAACTTGGTGATTCGCATGCTCGAAACCCTACAGCAAGGCTGTACAGCGGTGCTGGACATTGTGCCGATAGACTTCCCCCATGACCAGCGAAGCCCCGCACCCGGACACCCTGGAACTCGCCGCCGACCTGCGCGCCGCCCTCGGCAGCCTGGTCCGCTCCCTGCGCGAGAGCGACGAACTGCCGCAGAACCAGGCCGCCGTCCTCGGCCTGCTGGTCCGCGACGAACGCTCCTGCACGATCGCCGAACTCGCCGCCCTCCAGCGGGTCCGCCACCAGTCGATGGCCCGCACCGTCGCGCTGATGACCGAGGCCGGACTGGTCGTCCAGCAGCCCCACCCCACCGACGGCCGCAAGCTGCTCGTCACCGCCACCGGGGCCGGCCGCACCGCCCTGCTCGACCAGCGCGCCCGCCGCGAACACCGGATCGCCACCGCCATCGAGTCCCGCCTCGACCCCGCCGAACGGGACCGGCTCCGCGCGGCGGTCGACCTGCTACGCCGGCTGGGCTGAGCCCACCAGGCCGTCGCGGGCCGCTGCCTCCCCGTCGGCCGGCCTCGGCGCCGGGACCACCGCCGCCCCGATCTCCGCCGCCGGGCCCACCGGCCGCGGCGCCGGGACGTCCGCCGACCCGATCTCCGGCAGGTCGACATGCTCGCTCAGCCCGAACCGCCGGTGCAGCCGCCGCAGCGGGGCGGGCGCCCACCAGTTGAACTCGCCGAACAGGCTCATCGCGGCGGGCACCAGCAGGCACCGCACCAGGGTGGCGTCCACCGCGACGGCGACGGCCAGCGCGATGCCCATCTGCTTGACCATCAGCATGTCCCCGAGCGCGAACCCGGCGAAGACGATCACCATCAGCAGCGCCGCCGAGGTGATGATCCGACCGCTGCGCTGCACGCCCAGCTCCACCGCCCGGACGCAGTCGTGCCCGCGCAGGGTCAGCTCCCTGATCCGGGCGAGCAGGAACACCTCGTAGTCCATCGACAGCCCGAAGGCGAAGGCGAAGACCAGCACCGGTATGAAGGTCTCCAGCCCGCCGGTCGGGCTGAACCCGAGCAGCCCGCTGAACCAGCCGTCCTGGAACACCAGGGTGAGCGCGCCGAGCGAGGCGCCCAGCGAGAGCAGGTTCATCAGCAGCGCCTTGACCGGCATCACCACCGAGCCGGTCATCAGGAAGAGCAGCACCAGCGTCCCGGCCGCGACCAGGCCCAGCGCCCACGGTCCGCGCGAGAGCAGCTCGTCCTGGAAGTCCACCACCGAGGCCGCGCCGCCGGTGACGTAGGTGGTCAGCCCGCCGCGGTCGGCCCGCAGCTCCTCGACCACCTGCCTGGCCTGCCCGCCCTGCGGGTCCCCGGGCACCAGGACGTCGATCGTGGAGACCGCGTCGCCCACCGGCGACACGGCCCGCACCCCGCTCACCCCGGGCAGCTTGGCGACCACCTCGTCCGCGTACGCCTGCGCCACCGGCGCCCCGCCCTCGACCACCACGGTGATCGGCGCGGCCGAGGCCTGCGGGAAGCGCTGGTCGATCGTCTCGGCGACCTGCCGTCCGGCCGAGGAGGCGGGCAGGACGGCGGCGCCGGAGCTGCGCATCTCGGCGTGGAGGAACGGCGCCCCGGCCGCCAGCAGCAGCGCCACCGAGGCGAGCGTGACCAGGACCGCCCGCTTGCGCACCCGGCGCACGGTCCGGCTGAAGAACCCCTCGTCGGCCACGGGCGCCGCGGGCGCCTTGATCCGCGCGCCGGCGAAGCCGAGCAGGGCGGGGATCAGGGTCAGCGCGGCGGCGACGGCGATCACCACCACGCTCACCCCGGCCGCGGCCACCGCGCCGAGCACCGGGCTGGTGAAGACGAACAGGCCGGAGAGGGCGACGGCGACGGTCAGCCCGGAGAAGGCCACGGTGCGTCCGGCGGTCGCCGCGGTCCGTTCGACGGCGGCGGCGATGTCCGCGCCGTGGCCGCGTTCCTCGCGGAAACGATTCACCATGAGCAGCGCGTAGTCGATCGAGAGGCCGAGCCCCAGCACCGTGGCGATCGGCAGCACGCTGGTGTCGATGTCCATGATCCGGCTGAACCCGAACATCGCCAGCAGCGCGCCGCCCACCGAGGCGACCGCCCCGATCGCCGGCAGCGCGGCCGCCGCCAGCCCGCCGAAGACCAGCACCATGACGATCAGCGTGAGCGGCAGCGTCACCAGCTCGCCGAACCGGGTGTCCTTCTCGGTCTGCTTCTTGACCTCCTGCTGGAGCACCAGGTCCCCGCCGACCGTGACGTGGGCGCCGCCCGCCCCGTTCAGCGCGGCGAGCCGCTGGGTGACGGCGTCGGTCTGGGCGGTGCTCGCGGTGTCGGCCATCCGTACGGTGACCAGGCTCGCCGTCCCGTCGGCGGAGCGCAGCGCGGCCGGCGCCGGTCCGGTGCCGTACGCGTCGAGGGCGGAGGAGACCCCGGGCAGGGCGGCTATCTCGGCGGTGGCCCGCTCGACGGCGGCCCTCACCTGCGGATCGTCCACCGGCCGGCCGTCCACCACGGCGGTGACGGTGCCCTTGGCCGGGTCGGCCGCGGCGACCACCGCGCCGCCCCGGTCGGCCTCGGCGCTGGCGGAGGAGGCCCCGGCCACCGAGCCCTCGAAGACCCGGCCGCCGATCAGGACGCCGACCACCAGGACGACGGCCCACAGGCCGAGCACCCAGCGGCGGTGGCGGAAGCAGAACCGGCCGACGGCCGCGAGCCTGCCGCCGACCACGGCGGTGGGGGCGGCGGGAGAGGGAGTGCGCATGAGGAGCCTTTCGGGCGGCTCCCCTCAATCTAGGGGCAACCCGAACTACGGCCTATAGATGGGCAATGAGCCCCATCTCACACTTTCCTTCACATAAACCACACATAAGTCAGGGCGTGATAAGTCATAGCGAAAAGCAAATGACGGAAAGCGCATGGGAAAAACAAATGGGCCCCACCCGGAAATCCGGGTGGGGCCCACCGTCTAGCTATCGGCTAGCGGGAAGCGAGAGCCTCAGCTCTGGCCGCCGGCCAGCTTCTCACGCAGAGCGGCCAGGGCCTCGTCGGAAGCCAGGGCGCCCGAGCCCTCGTCGCTGCTGGACGAGTAGGAACCACCGGCGGCAGCGGCGACGGCGTCGCCACCCTCCTCGGCGGCCTGGGCGTCGGCCTCGCGGCTCTTGATGACCTGCGCCTGGTGCTGCTCGAAGCGCGACTGCGCCTCGGCGTACTGGCGCTCCCACTCCTCGCGCTGCTTCTCGAAGCCGGGCAGCCAGTCGTTCGCCTCGGGGTCGAAGCCCTCCGGGTAGATGTAGTTGCCCTGGTCGTCGTACGAGGCGGCCATGCCGTACAGGGTCGGGTCGAACTCGACCTCGGCCGGGTTGGCACCCAGGGCCTCGTTGGCCTGCTTGAGCGACAGGCTGATGCGGCGACGCTCGAGGTCGATGTCGATGACCTTGACGAAGATCTCGTCGCCGACCTGGACGACCTGCTCCGGGATCTCGACGTGGCGCTCGGCCAGCTCGGAGATGTGGACCAGACCCTCGATGCCCTCGTCCACGCGGACGAACGCACCGAACGGAACCAGCTTGGTGACCTTACCCGGAACGACCTGGCCGATCTGGTGGGTACGGGCGAACTGCTGCCACGGGTCCTCCTGGGTCGCCTTCAGCGACAGGGAGACGCGCTCGCGGTCCATGTCAACGTCGAGAACCTCGACGGTGACCTCCTGGCCGACCTCGACAACCTCGGACGGGTGGTCGATGTGCTTCCAGGACAGCTCGGAGACGTGCACCAGGCCGTCGACGCCACCCAGGTCCACGAAGGCACCGAAGTTGACGATCGAGGAGACGACGCCGGAGCGCACCTGGCCCTTCTGGAGGGTGGTGAGGAAGGTCTGGCGGACCTCGCTCTGGGTCTGCTCCAGCCAGGCACGGCGGGACAGGACCACGTTGTTGCGGTTCTTGTCCAGCTCGATGATCTTGGCCTCGAGCTCCTTGCCCACGTAGGGCTGGAGGTCGCGGACGCGGCGCATCTCGACGAGCGAGGCCGGAAGGAAGCCACGGAGGCCGATGTCGAGGATGAGACCACCCTTGACGACCTCGATGACGGTACCGGTGACGATGCCGTCCTCTTCCTTGATCTTCTCGATCGTGCCCCAGGCACGCTCGTACTGAGCGCGCTTCTTGGACAGGATGAGACGACCCTCCTTGTCCTCCTTCTGGAGAACCAGGGCCTCGATGTTGTCACCGACGGCGACGACCTCGTGCGGGTCAACGTCGTGCTTGATCGAGAGCTCGCGGGACGGGATGACGCCCTCGGTCTTGTAACCGATGTCGAGGAGGACCTCGTCACGGTCGACCTTCACGATGACGCCCTCGACGATGTCGCCATCGTTGAAGTACTTGATGGTCTCGTCGATGGCGGCGAGGAAGGCCTCCGCGTCGCCGATGTCGTTGACCGCGACCTGCGGGGTGGTGCTGAGGGAGGAGTCGGTGGGGCTCGTCATTAGGAAAAGGGCTCCGGTACGGACATGAAAGTCGTAGGTAATGCCACGCGGAGGGCCCGTATCGCTCCCACCGAAAGCCGGACAGCCAAGAACACGGCACACCGGTGGTCCCGTAACAACGAGAACCGGCGTCCGTCTTGCGACCGTGGGGTCTTCGACAGATGCGAGCGCGACCTGCTCCGTCCGAGGCGCGCAGGCCCGCAGCGCAACTTGTAGCATACGGGGACGGCCAGGCACGGTCAATGCCGAAGGACGGCAAGACGGTGGAGCCCGGTACGGATCAGGCCATATCCTCCGAATGCGCGCCTCGCGGCGGCGCCCGAAGGGGCCACGTCCCCGGATGCCACCGCCAGGATCCGGACCCTGACGGGCCGGTTCGCGGCAGCGGCGCTTCCGCACTCCATACCCTACGCGATGGGCATTGTCACCGTGGCCACCACCCCCCAAGCAGACCTGCACGATCTTGACACCTCCGCCGCGCGGGTCGAGGAAGAGGGCGACGACGCGGTGCGCCGCGCGGCCGGCACCGGGGAGAGCAGCCGGGCCAGCCGGCACTGGTGGGACCGCAACGCCGACGAGTACCAGGACGAGCACGGCGAGTTCCTCGGCGACGACCGCTTCACCTGGTGCCCCGAGGGCCTGGACGAGGCCGACGCCCGCCTGCTCGGCGACGTCGCCGGCCGCGACGTGCTGGAGATCGGCGCCGGCGCCGCCCAGTGCTCCCGCTGGCTGGCCGCCCGGGACGCCCGGCCGGTCGCCCTCGACATCTCCTACCGCCAGCTCCAGCACTCCCGCCGGATCGACCTCGGCCGCGGCACCACGCCCGTCGCCGTCGTCCAGGCCGACGCCGCCGTCCTCCCCTTCGCCGACGCCTCCTTCGACCTCGCCTGCTCCGCCTACGGCGCCGTCCCGTTCAGCGCCGACACCGCCGCCCTGATGCGCGAGGTCCACCGGGTCCTGCGGCCCGGCGGGCGCTGGGTGTTCTCGGTGACCCACCCGATCCGCTGGGCCTTCCCGGACGAGCCCGGCGTCGAGGGCCTCACCGCGACCTCCTCCTACTTCGACCGCACCCCCTACGTCGAGCAGGACGAGCAGGGCCGGGCCACCTACGTCGAGCACCACCGAACCGTCGGCGACCGGGTCCGCGAACTCGTCGCCGCCGGCTTCCGGCTGGTCGATCTGGTCGAGCCCGAGTGGCCGGCCGGCCTGGAGCAGGAGTGGGGCGGCTGGTCCCCGCTGCGCGGGCGGCTGATCCCCGGGACCGCGATCTTCGTCGCCGAACGGGGCTGATGTCTTGCTGAACCCGGCCTGGCGCGAACTGCCCGTCCGCACCGCCCTGCCCGCCCTGCACGACGCGCTGGACGGGACCGGCACCGCCGTCCTCGCCGCGCCGCCCGGCACCGGCAAGACCACCCTGGTGCCGCTCGCCCTGGCCGGACTGCTCGCCGACGGCCGGCCCGTACGCCGGGTGCTGGTCGCCGAACCGCGCCGGCTCGCCGTACGGGCCGCCGCCCGGCGGATGGCCTGGCTGCTCGGCTCGTCCGTGGGCCGCGAGGTCGGGTACACGGTGCGCGGAGAGCGCCGCACCGGGCCGGACACGGTCGTCGAGGTCGTCACCACCGGCGTCCTGCTGCAACGCCTCCAGCGGGACCAGGAGTTGCCCGGCGTCGATGTGGTGGTGCTGGACGAGTGCCACGAACGGCACCTCGACGCCGACACCGCGCTCGCCTTCCTGCTGGACGTCCGGGCGGCGCTGCGGCCCGAACTGCGCCTGGTCTGCGCCTCCGCCACCTCCGACACCGAGGCCTGGGCCGAACTCCTCGGCGGCGCCCCGGTGGTGGAGGCCCACGGCACCTCCCACCCGGTCGAGGTGGTCTGGGCACCGCCGCCGCGCGCCGTCCGACCCGCCCACGGCACCCGGGTCGACCCGGCGCTGCTCGACCACGTCGCGGCGGTGGTGCGGCGAGCGCTGAGCGAGCGGGACGGGGACGTGCTCTGCTTCCTGCCCGGCGTCGGCGAGATCTCCCGGGTCGCCGGGCAGCTGGGCGGCCTGCCTTCCGTTGATGTCCTCCAACTGCACGGCCGCGCCCCGCAGGCCGTCCAGGACGCCGCCCTCACCCCGTCCCCTTCGCGGCGGGTCGTGCTCACCACCGCCGTCGCCGAATCCTCGCTCACCGTGCCCGGCGTCCGGGTCGTCGTCGACGCCGGACTGGCCCGCGAACCCCGCACCGACCACGCCCGCGGGCTCGCCGGGCTGGTCACCGTCCGCGCCTCGCTCGCCGCCGCCCGCCAACGCGCCGGCCGCGCCGGGCGCGAGGCCCCCGGCACCGTCTACCGCTGCTGGAACGAGGCCGAGGACGCCCTCGCCGCCCGCTTCCCCACCCCCGAGATCGCGCTCGCCGACCTCACTCCCTTCGCCCTCCAGGCCGCCTGCTGGGGCGACCCGGACGCCACCGGCCTCGCCCTGCCCGACGCCCCGCCCGCCGGGGCGATGGCCGCCGCCCGACAGACCCTCACCGCCCTCGGCGCGGTCTCCCCGGACGGACGGGCCACACCGCGCGGCGTCCGGCTCGCCCGCACCGGGCTGCACCCCCGACTGGGGCGCGCCCTCGTCGACGGGGCGGCGGCGGTCGGAGCGCGGCGGGCGGCCGAGGTCGTCGCACTGCTCTCCGAGGAGCCGCCGCGGGCCCTGGGCGACGACCTCGGCGCGGTCTGGCGGACCGTCCGTTCCGCGAAGGACCCGTACGCCGGCCGCTGGCGCGACGAAGTCCGCCGCCTGCTCCGCGCCACCTCCGACGAACCCGCCACCGACCTGCCCGACGCGGCCGCCGCCGGACTCGTCGTCGCCCTCGCCTTCCCGGAGCGGATCGCCCGCGCCCGCGTCGAACGGCCCGCCCCCGGCGAGCGCAGCCCGTACCTGATGGCCTCCGGCACGGCCGCCGAACTCGCCCCCGGCACCGTGCTCGGCGCCCTGCCCTGGCTCGCCGTCGCGGTCGCCGACCGCCCGGCGGGGTCGCACTCGGCGCGCATCCTGCACGCGGCGGCGCTCGACGAGGCCACCGCCCTGGCCGCCGGGGCGCCGCTGCTCAGCAACCGTGCCGAGGTCCGCTGGGACACCCGGCGGGGCGAAGTCGTCTCCCGCCGGGTCGAGTCACTGGGCGCCATCGAACTCGCCGAGAAGCCGCTCAACCGCCCCGACCCCTTGCTCGTCCGGTCTGCTCTCCTCGAAGGCCTCGCCCGCGAGGGAGTGAGCGCCCTCCTGACGTTCCGGTCGAACCTGCGCGAGCGCCTCGCCTTCCTCCACAGCGCCATCGGCGCCCCCTGGCCGGACGTCAGCGACGAGGCCCTCCTCGACCGTGCCGACGAGTGGCTGGAGCCCGAACTCTCCCGCGCCCGCCGCCGCACCGACCTCGCGAGGATCGACACGACCGCTGCCCTCCAGCGCCTCCTCCCCTGGGCGAGCGGAGAAGCCGGCCGCCTGGACGAGCTGGCCCCCGAGCGCATCACGGTGCCCAGCGGATCGAAGATACGAGTCGACTACACGACCGAACGCCCAGTGCTGGCCGCCAAGTTGCAGGAACTCTTCGGCTGGACCAAGACCCCCACCCTGGCCGGTGGTCGCATACCGTTGACCATCCACCTCCTCTCCCCCGCCGGCCGCCCCGCCGCCGTCACCGGCGACCTGGAGTCCTTCTGGCGCGAGGGCTACCGCGCCGTCCGCGCCGACCTCAGGGGCCGCTACCCCCGCCACCCCTGGCCCGAAGACCCCACCACCGCCGAACCCACCCGCCGCCTCAACGCCCGGAAGTGACAGACACCCAGCGGGTTCCTACCGGAAGGCCTCTCCCAGCAGAGCCTCCCGGTGCTGCCAGGCAAGCCGCAGAAGGGCCGCACCGGCGGGCTGCATCGGTTCGGTGCCCGTGAGGCGGTCCACCTGCTCGGCAACGAACGGAATCCCGACTGAGCACCCGGTCGCGTCCTCCGGTCCGACCCGATGGCCTTCGTCGTTGGTCGAGACGATCCGCTGGAACGTCTCATCGAACAGGTCGGCGTCGAACACGGCCACGGTCAGCATGTCGGTGACGAACGTCAGCGGATCCATGCCCAGGCCCAGCCAGAAGACCCGCAGTCTCCCGTGTTCGCGAGCAGTGGTGAGCGTCTTGTTGAGCGGCCAGGCCGCGTAGTCGATGGGCGCCCGGTCGCTTCCGTAGTCCTCGGTGTCACCGAGCAGTTCCTCGCTCAGCTCCCTGAGGATCGCCCGCCAGAGATCGAAGTCGTTCCCCTCGTTCCATGGTGCGTCATGGGACGCCTGGAACATCCCGACCGGCATGACCTGGTAGAGGCCTCCACCACTGGCGACCTTCTCGGGGTCGCGCCAATGCAGCACGAACTCGGCCTCGCCGGTTGCCCGATCGCTCCGGATGGTGAGCGTGCTCGTTGCCGCCATGACGGGTCGATGCATGAGGTCGGTCGGATCGGCGATGAATGCGCGGAAGGGCGTTGCCGCAGGATCCACTGGCTGGTCCGGGCTCGCCAGGGCTGCCGCGGCGTACTCGTGCGCGGCAGCCTCGCAGATGTTGATCACGTCGAAGTACCGGCCCCGACCGAAGGTCAGCCTCGGACCCGTGGTTGATCCCTCGACGTCGAGCAGGCGATAGCAGTTTCGGTTCTCGAAGAGCCTCGGCTTGGCGAGATCCCGGACCGCGTCCGCGTACGTACGGTAGAGGGTCCCGTCCTCCCGGTGCGGTCTGATGTGATCGAGCTCGGGCCCACCGCCGTCCAACGGTGCCGCGGGCGCGTCCGGCTTCCAACTCAGCCGGACGTGCTCCAGCGGCACCGGCTGTTCCGGAATCCAGTGCTGTCGGGCCAGAAGGGGTGTCCCCGGGATGAGACTCCCGGGCGTGCTCTCTACCAGCAGCCGCCCGGTCAACGCGTAACGCTGGTCGTTCAGGAAGCCGCGCACCCGTCGCCACTGCTCGACACTGGAGGATGGGGTGGGCTGGTCATCTGCCACGGGCGCGCTGGGCACGATGCTCCTTCGGTACTTCCAGGCAGGAGCCAAGCGTGCCGCGCCCAGCGGCACCATGGGCTCTGTTCCGATGAACTGTAGGACACCCCTGCTCGGTGAACGGGATACCGGCGGAGGCATCCTGACCGTTCCGCTCCGGCTGCCTGTCCGACAGCCGGATACAGTGCCATCCCGCTACCCGGCGGCGGGTACGTTCCCGAGGAGGCCACTCACCCGGAGGACGACACCCAGATGGCACTGACCGCCCCGACCGTCACCCGCCCCGGCGAGGCCGGACTCCCCTTCGCAGCTCTGATCCTGGACTTCGTCGGCGTACTGACCGCCAATGCCGGCCCCGCACACGGAGAGTGGTGCCTCGCGCAAGGCCTCGATGCCGGGGCGTGGCGGCAGACGCTCGGGTACGAGCCGGAAGCCAGCCGCCTGTACACCGAACTCGAAGCCGGCCGGCTGAGCCAGGCGGAGTGGAACCGGCGGGTGGCTCCCATCCTCGGCGTGCCGGAGCACGAGAACCTGATGGGCCGGGCATGGTCGGGCGTCCGGCCCGCCGACGACATGATCACGCTCGCCCGCTCGGCACGACGGGCCGGCCTCAAGGTCGCGCTGCTCTCCAACTCCTTCGGCCTCGACCCGTACGACCCGTACGAGGCCCTGGGCGTGTGGGAGCTGTTCGACGTGACGGTGATCTCCGAGCGGGAGGGTGTGGCCAAGCCCGATCCGGCGATCTACCGGCTCACCCTGGACCGGCTCGAACTGCCCGGCGAGGCCTGCCTGTTCGTGGACGACCACCCGAGGAACCTGCCCCCGGCCGAAGCCCTCGGCATCACCACCATCCTCGCCGACGGGCAGCCTGGCACTCCCGCCCGGATCGCAGCTCTGCTGGGATTCCCTGCCGAGCTCTGAGCCTTCACAGCGCGTTGGACCTGCGGCCGAACAACGAACAGTGGCTGGCGCACCACGAGAATCGCCCCGGAGCGCCAGTCAGCCAACCGCTTCCGGATGTCGGGACGACCATGGAAGCGGCCAAAACCAGTGAGTCCGCCGCGGAGCGTCCGGGGCACCCTCCTAGACACACCTGGACATGGCCCACCACCTCCGCCGCCTGGCCTGTCACAGCAGGTGACGACCGTCATGAGCCCGGACACTTGGCGCAGCGTCGCCCCGAAGCCCGTCCAGGACGCGTACGGCATAGACCTCGGCCATGCGTTCGGAGACCTCGGCCGGCGAGAGCCAAGCGACCTCGACCGACTCCTCCGAGAGCCGCATCGCCTCGCTCTCCGGTCGGCAGCGAAGGACGAGGGCGACGATCCCTCGGCTCACGTTCTTGTAGACGCCGGTCAGCCGCTCCACGCCGACCTTGATCCCGGTCTCCTCGTAGATCTCGCGGCGCACGCCGTCCTCGATGGTCTCGCCCAGTTCCAGCACGCCACCCGGGGGTTCCCAAGTTCCGTTGTCAGCCCGACGAATCGCCAGCACGCAGCCGTCCTCGCGCACCACCACTCCGGCGACGGACACCGAGTGGAGTGGCATTGACCGGGCCTTCCCTGCACTGTTACTCATGTGCAGGAGAATAGGACTATGGCGAGTGGTGAGGTGGCCTCGTCGGCCACAGCGAAGTACCTACAGATAGCGGCCGACCTCGCCGCACAGATCAAGTCGGGTGCCCTGCCTCCCGGCGCGATCGTGCCGAGCGAGGCCGAACTCATGCAGCGATACGGAGTCGCGTCCGGGACAGCACGCAAGGCTGTCGCCGAACTCCGAACAGCTCAACTCATCGAGACGCACCACGGTCGAGGCTCGTTCGTCCGGTCCCGCCCGCCGGTACAGCGGAAGTCCGCAGACCGATTCCGCCGCGCCCATCGCAAGGCCGGCAAGGCCGCGTACCTCGCCGAGGCTGAGACCTCTGGCGGCATCCCATCCGTGACCGTGCTGTTCGTGGGCCCGACAGAAGCGCCTCCTGAGATCGCCGATCGATTGGGCCTTCCCACCGGCACCCAGGTACTGGCTCGCAAGCGCCGGTACTTCCGCGATGGGACACCCACCGAGGAAGCCACGTCGTACCTGCCGTGGGATGTGGCCAAGGACATCCCTGAAGTCTTCGCCGAGAACCCTGGCGGCGGCGGCATCTACGCCCGTCTCGAAGAGCACGGCTACTCTCTGGCCGAGTTCACCGAGTCCGTTCGGGCCCGGCTCGCGACCAAGCCCGAGACCAGAGCGCTCACCCTGAGCCCCGGCGCGCCAGTGATCCATCTCGTTCGCGATGCCATCACTACAGATGGCCGGGTAGTGGAGGTATGCGACACCGTCATGGCCGCCGACCAGTTCGTTCTCGACTACCGGTTCCCCGCCCATGACTGACTAGCCATCAACTCCCTCAACCCGTCGCGAGATTCTTCTCGCGACGGGTTGACTCATGCACAGGAGTAGGGCACTCTTCTATTCGCTACTCATGTACATAAGTGCATGGTGTGGTCTCATTTACAGGAGATGGCCGAGTCGTGCCACCCGGCCGCTGGATGGCGTCGCAGCAGGAACGTGAGGCACGACGAGTCTCTCCATCCGCACACACTGGTTCCCTTGGGGTACTTCGCCATGGTCAAAACCTGCTATCGCCCCCGCCGACGCCCACACGAGCTCCTGGGTCGGCTGTCAGAACACCGGTGGCCGACCCAGCTTCGCCATCCGCCACACCGTGCTCCACCGCATCGGCCGTCGCGGCGGACAGGGCGTGCGCACGCCCTCGAAGAAGCCGGACCACCACGCCTTGAGACCGGACAACGGCGGCCGGCGGACCACCGTGTAGGCCGCCCAGGAGGTGAGGTAGACCGGCACCAGGATGGCCGGCAGGTGGCGCTTGGCCAGCCAGACCCGGTTGCGGGCCGTCAGGCGGTAGTAGGTGGCGTGCCGGGCCGGGTCGGTGCGGGGGTGCTGGAGCACCATGTCGGCGCGGTAGTCGATGTGCCAGCCCGCGTCCAGGGCGCGCCAGGCGAAGTCGGTCTCCTCGTGGGCGTAGAAGAACGCGCCCGGGAACAGCCCGACCTGGTCGATCACGCTCATCCGGATGGCGTGGCCGCCGCCCAGGAACGTGGTCACCGGCCCGGACCGCATCGGGTCACTGGCACCGAGGCGGGGAACGTGCCGGCGCTGGGTGAACCCGGTCTCGTCCGCGATGCGGAAGGACACGATCCCGAGCTGCGGGTCCTGCTCGAAGGCTTCCCGGACCAACCGGAAGGTGTCGGTGCGGGGCAACAGGCCGTCGTCGTCCAGGACGACCAGCACGTCCGTATCGCCCAGTTCGCGCAGCCGCTCGACGCCGGCGTTACGGCCGCCGGGGATGCCGAGGTTCTCCGGCAGTTCCACGGGGTCCACCCAGTCCGGCAGTTCGGGCAGCTCCACGCCCTGCCCGAGCAGCACGGTCCGCACGCCGTCGCTGCCGCCATCCTGGGCCCGCACCGAGTCCAGCAAAGCCGTCAGCTCCGCCGGCCCGTTTCCCATCGTCAGCACCACCACGCCCAGCGTGACGCCCATCGCACTCAACCCAACCGTGAGGAACCTTCATGATCTCGCCGACACCGCAGCCGGGGCGCGCGCCGCCGCGCGTGCCGGCCGGGACGGGCCGACTGCCGGGCCACCCTCCCACACTGTCCGCTCCCACTGGCGCCCGAATGCTCCCGATTCGCCCGTAGGGAGGCTGTCCGCTCCATCCACAGCCGCCCGTGTCACACTCCCGGTACGCCTCTCCCCCTTGCGGGCAAGCGCCGTCCGGCCGCCTGGGCAAGCCCAGCGCACGGCGCACTCCCTTCGCACGCACCCCTCCCCCGAGGTACTTCGTCATGCTCAAAACCCACCGGCCCCGCACGTTCGTCGCGCGCCTCGACTCGCAGATCGAATCCACGCCCCTGGCCCGGTACTTGCTCCAGGCCTACCTCGCGGGCCTGCCCTCCGGGGACCGCTACCGCGACACCGCCGAACTCCTCCTCGGCGAACTCTTCGCCAACGCCGTCCAGCACTCCGACGGGCCCGACGACTGCCACATCGAGATCCGCTTCGCCCTCACCGGCTCCCGCCTCCGGCTGGAAGTCCACGACGCCGGCAGCGGCCGACCGTCCCTCCACACCCCCACCCCCTCCGACGAGCACGGACGCGGACTCTTCCTCATCAACGAACTCGCCGAACGCTGGGGCTACTCGTCCCGGCCCGGAGGCATCGGCAAGTACGTCTGGGCCCACATCGCCCCTGTGCCCGAAAGCAGCAACGGAAGACCCCGCTGCCCATCTGCGGGCAGCGGGGTCTGAGGCGGTTCACAGGACGCGTCAGACGTCGCCGAACTCTCCGGAGCGGACGGCGGTCACGAACGACTGCCACGCGTCCGACCGGAAGACCAGCGCAGGACCATGAGGATCCTTGGAATCGCGCACCCTTCCGGGGTTCAAGTCATCGACCTCGACACACCCGCCTTGCCCGTTGCTGTAGGAGCTCTTTCGCCACGCGGCGTCAGTCGGATGGTCACCGTGCATGCCGTTCATAATCCTTCCGTGCCTTCCGGATCATGGTTACGCTCTCCGGCCGGGTCAGGGCGTCGACCTGAAGCCGATCGTACTGGGCGGCCCATCTGGCCACGACCTCGGAGTCCCGTTCCAGAAGGCCTCGTCCGAGCGTTTCGGTGTAGCCGACCATCGTGCGAGTGGGCAGGGTCAACAAGGTGACCGAGTGCGAGAAGGGGCGCGACTCGCCAAGCGTGTACGGGGCGACCTGGAGGATGATGTGGGGCCGTGCCGCCAGGTCCTCCAGGTGTTGCAGCTGGCGGCTCATGACATCCGGTCCGCCGATCTGGCGCCGTAGAACCGACTCGTCGAGGACCACGTGGACCGTCGCAGGACGGTCGAGCAGGCGCTGGCGTCCGGCCAGAACCCGCAGCCGCTTGTCCGCCTGTTCCTGTGTGGCTTCACCGCGCCGGACCGGCGCCATCTCGTACGCCGCACTGTAGTCCGGGTGCTGGAGTATGCCGGGCACCATGTCCAGTTCGAAGATCCGAATGGCTACGGACTCCCGCTCTTTGGCCGCGTACTGGTCGAAACCCTCGAACAGAACCCTCTGTCCAGCCTGACGCCACTCCCGTTCGAACTTATCCGTTCCGAATGCCTCATCAATTCTCTTCACGAATCGACCGGTTGGAGGTTTCCGTCCAGTTTCGACGGCGGAGATGTGGACGGAAGAGTACCCGGCAAGGCCACCCAGGTGTTCCTGCGTCCAGCCCCTCGCCTCTCTGGCCTGGCGAAGAAGCACGCCGAACTTCGCGGTGGGCGAGGAGTCGGGGTCAAGTTCCTTCCGATTCATGATCGCTAGCAACTCTCCCTTCCAATTCGAAAAGTTGAAGACATGGCCAATGCTAGGCCACAGTGAGTGCCCTGGGTAGTCACATAACTACGGACCGGATTGACGTCGTCATGTGCGGGCCCAGCAGACGCCGAAGGCCACCGCTCGAAGCTGACCGAGCCGGTCAGACCTCACATCCTTCACACGCCCCTCCGCCCCCTTGAGGTGCTCCCCCATGCTCTCGTCCCGTCGGCCCCGTGCGTTCGTCGCGTGCCTCGACTCCTGCATCGAATCCACGCCCTTGGCCCGGTACTTGCTCCGCGCGTACCTCTCCGGGCTGCCCTCCGGCGACCGGTACGCGGACACCGCCGAGCTCCTCCTCGGTGAGCTCTTCGCCAACGCCGTCCAGCACTCCGACGCCCCCGACGACCGCCACATCGAGATCCGCTTCACCCTCGTCAACTCCCGCCTCCGGCTGGAAGTCCACGACGCCGGCAGCGGCCGACCGTCCCTCCACACCCCCACCCCCTCCGACGAGCACGGGCGCGGCCTGTTCCTCGTCAACGAGCTCGCCGAACGCTGGGGCTGCTCGTCCCGGCCCGGCGGCATCGGCAAGTTCGTCTGGGTGCTCGTCGCCCCCGCGCCCGCCCCCGCCCTCGCTACCGCCTGAAAGACCCAACCCCCGTGCACCTCACGACCCTGGCCCGGCACGCCCTCTCCCGCGGCCGGACCCCCGCCGACACCTACGCCCTCCTCGCCCGCCGCACCCGCAAGCCCCTCCCCTCCGCCCGCGCCGTCTGCCTCGCCCTCACCATCCCCCACGCCGAAACCACCCGACGCCTCAACGACTGCTACGACGCCCTCCTCGCGAACCCCCGCCCCGACTCCGAAACCGACACCGGCGAACTCCTCGAAGCCCTCGGCGTCTTCGACATCCCCAAGTCCCTCACCGACACCGAACTCACCATCATCGACCACCTCCTCACCGCCGTCGACGCCCACGGCAGCCTCCGCCCCGGCCACCACCACGGCCTCACCCGCTGGTTCACCACCGGCAACCTCACCACCGCCTACCTCTCCCTCACCACCACCCACCCCCACCCCCGCACCGGAAACCCCACCCGCTACTGGACCACCCTCACCACCGCCGGCGAACTCCTCACCACCACCCACCCCGACACCCGCATCACCTACGCCCTCACCCACTGCCGCACCCAAGCCGCCAAGCACCAGAAGTCGACCCCACCGACTTCCCACTCCTCGCCGCCCGAGGCGAGCGTCCGATGAGCCTTCCGCCCCCTCGGCATCTCCAGCGTCCCGAGTCCCGCCGAGCCCTGGCCAGAGCCCCTCCCGGGCCTGACACTCCCCTCCCCGCCGGGACGGGACCGCAACGACACGATCCGGACCACGACCAGGAGAAACGCATGACCCAGACGCCCGCACCGTGGGGCATCAGCAGGATGGGGCCCTACCCGGCCACCGCCACGCTCCCGTCGTTCACGCCCGTGATCGACCCCGAGACGCAGATCGCCGTCATCGTGGACGAGAACGGCCGAACGGTCGAGCTGGGGAGTCACGGCACCAGCACCAGCGGTCTCACGCCCACCCACACGAGCCCCGGTGACGGGGCCAAGCCGGGCGGGGCCACGGACAGCGACGTGACCGAGTCCTACGACCAGGACCAGAGTTCCGGCTGATGGACAACCGAAGCAGGTCGGTGCTGGTGCTGACCAACTCCTCCGACGTGACAGCGGATGTGGTCCTGCGGGTGCTCGCCGAGCGCCGGGTACCGGTGGTCCGTCTCGATCCCGGCACCGACCTGCACGCGGGTGCCTCGCTGACTGCCGTGTACGGCACCGGCGTTCAGCGCGGCACCCTCCGCACGTCGAGCCGCGAGCTCGACCTCACGGCCGTGCGATCCGTCTGGGTGCGCAGGCCCTCGCCCTACGGCGGGCCACCGGACCTCGCCGGGCAGGACCGCCGGTTCGCCGCCTCACAGGCGTTCTGGGGGGCGGGCGGCATCCTGGCCTCACTTCCCGGGGCGCACTACGTGAACCACCCGTGGCTCAACCGGGCAGCGGAGTACAAGCCGGCTCAGCTCGCCACCGCACAGCGCTGCGGATTCCGGGTGCCCGACACCCTGATCACCGACGACGACCACGAGGCAAGGAAGTTCGTCACCGCCCAGGTCGCCGGAACGGTCTACAAGCCCCTGTGGAACACCCCGTACTCGGTCGACGGGCAGGCCCAGGCCGTCTGGGTGCACGAAGTCCGCGGCCAGGACATCACCGAGGCCGTGACAGCGTGTCCGCACCTGTTCCAGGCCAGGGTTCCCAAGGCGTTCGACACCCGGGTGACCGCCGTCGGAAACCGGCTCTTCGGCACCCGCATCGACAGCCCGGACCTCGACTGGCGACACCGCCAGGACCGAATGCGTTGCAGTCCGATCGACGTCCCCGCCCCGGTCGCCGAGGCCATCACCCGCTACCTCGCCGCCGTCCAACTGGTTTTCGGGGCATTCGACTTCGCCGTCACCACTGACGGCACGTGGTCCTTCCTGGAGTGCAACCCGAACGGGCAGTGGGCGTGGCAGCCGGCCGGGACCACCCATCGGATCGCGCACGCGATCGCCGACCAACTGGAAAGAGGTCACCACGAATGACCACGTCCGACATCCTTCGCGCAGCCCTCGTCGACCAGCTCACCGGGAACGGCACGCTCACCGACCCCGCGTGGATCGACGCCGCCACCGCTGTACCGCGTGAGCTGTTCGTCTGCGGCTACTTCGTCCCGATCGACGGGAGCGCCCCCACCGGCTACCGGGCCGTGCGCCATGGCGACCCCGGATACCTGGAGGGGGTCTACGCCGACCAGACCCTCGTCACCCAACTCGACGGTCGCACATGCCCGGAGGAGGCCGGGGAGCAGCCGGTGTCCGGGGCACCCTCGTCGTCATCGACGCTGCCCTCGCTCGTGCTGGCCATGTGGCAGCGGCTCGGCGCGGACGCCGGCCACCGGGTGCTCGAAGTCGGCACCGGGACCGGCTATTCGACCGCCCTCGGGGCTCACCGCCTCGGCGACGGAGCCATCACCAGCATCGAGTGCGACCCCCGGGTCGCCGAACGCGCGGCCGCGGCCGTCAAGGCCGCCGGCTACGCCCCGCGCCTCGTCACCGGCGACGGCCTCGGCGGGGACCCGGACGGCGGCTCGTTCGACCGGCTGATCGCGACGTGCTCGGTCCGGTACCTGCCGACGGCCTGGCTCCACCAGGTGAAGCCGGGCGGCCGGATCCTGGTCACCTTCTCCGGGTGGGGCTACGCCAACGCCCTGGCGCTGCTCGACGTGACCGCCCCGGGCGAGGCCACCGGCAGGTTCCTGCCCGGCTACACCAGCTTCATGATCGCCCGCTCCCACGACCGGCCACCCCGTCCGGCCCTTGCCCTGCTCCCCGGCAAGGAACGCGCGAGCCGCATCGACCCCGCGAAGCTCGATACCTGGACCGGAAGCTGGGTCGCGCAGCTCGCGGCACCCTCAGCGGAACGGATGGGGGCGGGCGGTCGGCAGATCCTCTCGGACGTGGCCACCGGATCGCAGGCCCGGACCGTACCCGATCCGGCAGGCGGCTGGACCGTCGTCCAGCGCGGACCGCTCCGCTTGTGGGACCAGGTGGAGACCGCCATCGAGGCCTGGCAGAGCGCGGGCGAGCCGCCCCAGGACGCCTTCGGCATCACGGTCTCGGCAGCCGGCCAACGCGTCTGGCTCGGCAGCCACGACGGCCCGGGCTGGAACCTGCCGATCTGAGCCGGGGGCGGGTCGGTGCCACTGGTCGAGGGCAGTGCCCTACCGGAGCCCGGCGGCCAGCCAGACAGTCACGGCCGCGGTGCTGACGAGCCCGAGGTTGAGCGCGATCCGGCGGTCGCCGCCGGTCAGGTGGACGGCGACCGCGCCGGCCTGGAGCAGCACGAGGCCGACGGCCGCGGCCAGTGCCAGCGGGCGCGCGACGCCCGTCAGCGGCGGCAGGACCAGGCCGATCGCGCCGAGCACTTCGACCGTCCCCAGCGCCCTGAGGGCGGGCAACGGTACGCGGTCCACCCAGGCCATCATCGGCCGGAGCTGATCGGGGCTGCGGGTCGCCTTCAGCGTGCCCGCGTAGGCGTAGAAGAGGGCGAGCGGTGCCGCGAGGAGCCAGTAGGCGGTGTTCATGGTTTCCGTTCGGTGTTCCTGTTCACGTGTCACCGGCTCACGGGGACCGGTCGACTGCTTCAGGCGAGGTCGGTGGCGGGCTCGGTCGCGTAGCGGCTCATCGCCTCGGCATTGGCCTGCGGCGTCAGCGACCGGCCGTCGGTGAGCACCTGCTGGAGGTCCCGGAAGTACTGCACGTACAGGTCGGGGGTGAACGTGCTGAGCATGGTGGCGGGTTGGTCGATCGGGTTGGCGAAGGTGTGCGGGGTACCGGGCGGGACCATCACGAGCGTCCCCGCGGTGGCGTCGTGGTCCTCGTCCCCGACGGTGAACCGCACGGTGCCGGAGAGGATGTAGAAGCCCTCGTCGTGCCGGGCGTGGCGGTGCTGCGGCGGTCCCTGGGTGTGCGGGGCGAGGACGGACTCGGCGATCGCGAGGCGGTGCCCGGTGTGGCTGCCGTCCTCCAGGACGCGCATGCGCGTGGTACCCAGGACGAGCGTCTCGCCGCCGCCGGGGCCCACCACCGAGAGGGCGGGGCCGACCTGCGGTCCGTTGCTCCATGTCTCTTCGGTCCTGGTTCCTTCAGCCATGGCTTCTTCGGGCGTGGCTTCTTCGGTTCTGGCTTCTTCGGGCGTGGTCTCTTCGCTCATGTCCACCAGTGCACCGCCGGGGCCTCACGGGTGTCCAAGACCCGTCCTGCGGTATCGATACCCGACGGGTATCGTTGCAGCGTGGAGCTTCGTACCTTGCGGTATTTCGTGGCGGTCGCCGAGGAACTCCACTTCGGCCGGGCCGCCACCCGACTGCACATGACCCAGCCGCCGCTCAGCCGGGCGATCAAGCAGCTGGAGGCCGAGGTAGGGGCCCTGCTGTTCGACCGCTCGCCCGCCGGCGTCTCGCTCACCCCGGTGGGCACGGTGCTGCTCGACGAGGCGCGGGCCCTGCTCGACCACGCCGACCGCGTCCGTGCCCGCGTGAGCTCGGCAGCCGGCGCCGCGACCATCACCGTCGGCATCCTCGGCAACCTCACCGACCCCGGCGTGACCAGGCTGGCGGCCGCCTACCGACGACGCCACCCCGGCATCGACATCCGCATCCGCGACACCGATCTGACCGACCCCACCTGCGGGCTGTGCGCCGCACTCGTCGACGTCGCCCTCACCCGGGCACCGTTCGACGAGACCGCCCTGACGGTGCGCACACTGCGCAGCGACCCGGTCGGCGTGGTCCTGCGCGCCGACGATCCGCTGGCCGGCCGCGGCCGACTCCGGCTCGCTGAGCTGGACGACCGCCGCTGGTTCCAGTTCCCCCAGGGCACCGACCCCGTCTGGCAGTCGTACTGGAACGGCGGCAGGCCGCGCGAGGGCGCCGTGGTGCGCACCGTCCAGGAATGCCAGCAGGCCGTCCTGTGGAACGGCAGCGTCGGCTTGGCCCCGCTCGGACACGACCTGCCCGCGGAGTTGGCCGTGGTACCGCTGACCGACATGGCGCCGAGCCGCGTGGTGGCGGCGTGGAACGAGGGCGACGCCAACCCGTTGATCCGGTCCTTCGTCGAGATCGCGACGGCCGCGTACCGCCGCTGAGCACCGGCAGCCGGTCCGGCCGGTGCGACCGCCCTCGCTCGGGCGCGGGCGAACGCCTTCGCCCGCAACACCTTGAACGGCTGCCGGGGTACGGCATGCGCAGTACGCCCGCTGCCCGGTTGCCCGCCGTACGGCCGGGAATCGCGGGCTCCTGTCACCCGCGGAGGTGATGCGTTGCTACGCCGCGGAGATGACGGTGTCTCCGTCTTCACGGCGAGGTCGGATCGGAGTTCGCGACCTACCGTTTCTCACATGACCAGACTCCGTCGCACCGCCGTGGCCGCCGTGCTCGCCCTCGTCCTGCCGTTGCCGATCGCCGGGGCGAGTTCGGCGCTCGCGGCCACCGCCACCGCTCCCGCCGCCGCCTCGGCGGAGGTGTCCGCCGCAGAGCTCGACCTGCCCCGGCCGACGGGGTCGCAGGCCGTCGGCCGCAGCACGCTGCACCTCGTCGACCGGGACCGCCCGGACCCGTGGGTGCCGGCCGCGGGGGCGCGGCAGTTGATGGTGTCGATGTACTACCCGGCCCGCCCCGGGACGGGCGGTCCGGCGACCCCGTACCTGACCGCCGAGGAGGCCCGGCTGCTGCTGGACTTCCAGGTGCCGGGCGGCACCATACCGCCCGAGGCGGCCACCGGCCTCCACCCGTGGGCCCGCACCGACGCGCGCCCGGTGCCGGGCAGGTACCCGCTCGTCGTCCTCTCCCCCGGGTTCACGCTCCCCCGCGGCACCCTCACCGGCCTCGCCGAGGACCTGGCCAGCCGGGGGTACGTCGTCGCCGCCGTCGACCACACCTACGAGACCTCCGGCACCACCTTCCCGGACGGGCGCACCCTGACCTGCGCCGTCTGCCAGGACCTGAACGACGACAAGATCGCGGCCGTCCCCCCGAGCCGGGCCAAGGACATCTCCTTCGTCCTCGACCAGCTGACCGGCCCCCGCCCCGCCTGGCCGCACGCCCGCATGATCGACCGGGACCGGATCGGCATGGCCGGGCACTCCATCGGCGGCAACTCCGCGGCCAGCACGATGGCCGCCGACCAGCGGATCCGCGCCGGCGTCAACATGGACGGCAAGTTCTTCGACCCGTTCCCCACCGGCGGGCTGGGCGGACGGCCCTTCCTGATGCTCGGCACCCAGTCCGTCCACAACCCCTCGGGCTGGGACACCACCTGGAACGAGGCCTGGGCCCGCACGGACGGCTGGAAACGCTGGCTGTCCGTGACCGGCACCTGGGCTCCACTCGCGGCCATCGCCGTCACCGTGCACGCCGACGGCACCTTCACCGCC
>NZ_JBSFJC010000039.1:0-65165 GCF_053597855.1 Kitasatospora sp. NPDC001225 | reverse complement strand
CGCCCTCGACGGCAGCAGCCTGACCCTCGTGGAGTCCACCACGGCCGGCACCAAGGGCGCCCCCACCGCCCGCGTCGCCTACCTCTCCGCCGCCGTCTCACCCGAGCCTGCGCACCCCCGAGGGCAGCACCGCCAGGTCCACCGGCCGGTCGTGCGGCTCGGCCGGCACCCGCTCCAGCAGCTCGTGCTCGTACAGCAGGACCGCCAGCACCGGCCGCGCCCCCGCCCGCGCCAGCCGGTCCAGCACCCGGTCGTAGCTGCCGCCGCCCCGGCCCAGCCGCAGCCCGGAGCGGTCCACCGCCAGGCCCGGCAGCAGTACCACCGCGGCCCGCGCGACCGCCTCCGGGCCGAGCCGCGGACCGACCGGCTCCAGCAGCCCGCGCCCGGCCGGGGCCAGCGCGTCCGGCCCCGCGTACGCGGCCCAGTCCAGGTCGTTGTCCGGCAGCAGCACCGGCAGCAGCACCCGCACCCCGCGCGCCCGCAGCGCGTCCAGCAGCGGCCTGGTCCCGGGCTCGGCTCCCACCGAGACGTACGCGGCCACCGTGGCGCCGGGGGCGGCCAGCTCCCCGGCGTGCCCGGCCAGCGCGTCGGCCGCCGCCGCCCGCTCCTCGACGGCCAGTTCGCGCCGCCGCGACAACAGCCGTGTCCTCAGGCCGCTCTTCTCGTTGGGCATCCGATCCTCGTTCATCCGATCCTCCTGGCCTCCGCACCGCCGACGCGCAGAGCCTGACACGCGAAGGGGCACCCCCCATTGACCACCCCGCTGCTGGTCCAGGCCCTGGCCGCACTCGGCGTCCCCGCACTGGCCGGCGCCACCGCCCTCGGACTGCGCGGCCGCCGGGAGCGGGCCCGGGCCGCCGCCGGGGCGCAGCGGCTGCGCGGGCGGATCGCCGAACTGGAGGAGCGCTGCGCCGACCTGGAGCGCACCGCCTCCTGCGACCCGCTCACCGGCGTGTGGAACTACCGCCACCTCCAGCTCACCCTGGACCGGGAGATCGAACGGGCCCGTCGCGCCGAGCACACCGGACAGGCCGACGGCCCGCGCCCGCTCGCCGTGCTGATGCTCGCCATCAGCGGCTTCGACGCGGTCGTCGCCGAGCACGGCCGGGGCCGGGCGGGCGCGGTGCTGCGCGACCTCGCCCAGCGGCTCGCGATGGAGATCCGCCGGGCCGACACCCTCGGCCGCTACGGCGGCGAGGAGTTCCTGGTGGTGCTGCCGGACACCGGCGCCGAGGGCGCCGCCCAGGTCGCCGAGCGGCTGGTCTGGTCGGTCCGCCGGCACCTGCTGCTGGACTGGTCCTCCGGCCCGCGCGAGTCCCGCCCCGCCGCCGGCAACGGCCTGACCGCCGCCGCCGGCATCGCCGTGCTGCCCGAGAACGGCACCCACGCGGCCGTCCTGCTGCGCGCCGCCGACACGGCGCTCGCCGCGGCCCGGGCGGCCGGCGGCGACTGCTGGCGGCTCTCGGCCCGGCCGCCCGGGGAGTCCGGGGAGCCCCGCGCCGACCGCTCCGAACAGGCCGCTCGCACGCCCGATCACGGAACGGATGCCGAACGTGACCGTACGGAAAAGGCGGGTAGTGTGTCGGCCTGTGTCGGCCGGGACCCGTTCGCCCAGCCGGTCGCGACCCATACGACTGCCACCGCGGCCGGGCCCAGCGACGTGCTGTCCTAGCCGTCCGCCCGTACTCGGCCGGGCGAAAACGTGCCTGAGTAAGGTGAACGCATGACGACGACCAACCCCCGAGTTCCGGTGACCAAGGCCGTGGTGCCCGCGGCCGGACTGGGCACCCGCTTCCTTCCGGCGACCAAGGCCACCCCGAAGGAGATGCTCCCGGTCGTCGACAAGCCGGCGATCCAGTACGTCGTCGAGGAGGCCTCCGCCGCGGGCCTGTCCGACATACTGATGGTCACCGGGCGCAACAAGCGGGCCCTGGAGGACCACTTCGACCGCGCCTACGAGCTGGAGGAGCTGCTGGTCCGCAAGGGCGACGAGCAGCGCCTGGCCCGGGTCCGCGAGTCCGTCGAGCTGGCCAACATGCACTACGTCCGCCAGGGCGACCCGAAGGGCCTCGGCCACGCCGTCTCGGTCGCCGAGCAGCACGTCGCCGGCCAGCCCTTCGCCGTCCTGCTCGGCGACGACCTGATCGACCCGCGCGACCCGCTGCTCTCCCGGATGATCGAGGTGCAGCAGCAGCTCGGCGGCTCGGTCGTCGCCCTGATGGAGGTCGACCCCTCCCAGATCCACCTCTACGGTTGCGCCGCCGTCAAGGCGAACGGCTTCGGCGAGGACGTCTTCCAGGTGACCGACCTGGTCGAGAAGCCCGAGCCCGGCGAGGCCCCGTCGAGCTACGCCGTGATCGGCCGCTACGTCCTCGACCCGCTGGTCTTCGACGTGCTGCGGGAGACCCCGCCCGGCCGCGGCGGCGAGATCCAACTGACCGACGCCCTGCGCGAGCTGACCAACCGCGAGGCGGCGGACGGCGGGCAGGTGCACGGCGTGCTCTTCAAGGGCCGCCGCTACGACACCGGCGACCGCGCCGACTACCTGCGCGCTATCGTCCGTCTGGCCGCCGAACGCGAGGACCTGGGCCCGGAGTTCCGCTCCTGGCTGCGGGAGTTCGTCGGCTCCGAGATGCAGGACTGACGCAGGACCACGACCGAGAGAGCGAGCCGCCGATGACCGGGTCCACCGAGCACAGCACCATGCCCAGCGCCTGCTGCGACGCCGGAGCGGACCCGGCCCCGGCGGCCCCCCGCCTCTGGACGGTGGACGAGCACCTCGCCGACGTGCTGGCCGCGGTCGGCCCGCTGCCCGCGATCGAGCTCCAGCTGCTGGAGGCCCGCGGCTGCCGGCTCGAGGAGGACGTGGTCGCCGACGGCGACCTGCCGCCCTTCGACAACAGCTCGATGGACGGCTACGCGGTCCGCACCGCCGACACCGAGGGCGCCACCGACACCTACCCGTCGGTGCTCTCGGTGGTCGGCGACATCGCCGCCGGCGCCGACGCGCTGCCCAGGGTCGGCCCCGGCCAGGCCGCCCGGATCATGACCGGCGCCCCGATGCCGCCCGGCGCCCAGGCCGTCGCCCCGGTCGAGTGGACCGACGGCGGCACCGGCACCGGGGTGGCCGCCGCCGCGATGACCGCGCCGGTCCCGGACGAGGAGGTCCGGGTGCTGCGCCCGGTCGCCGCGGGCGCGCACATCCGCCGCCGCGGCAGCGACGTCGCGGCCGGCGTCCGGGTGCTGGAGGCCGGCACCCGGCTCGGCCCCGCCCAGCTCGGGCTGCTCGCCGCGATCGGCCGGCCCACCGTGAAGGTCCGCCCCCGCCCCCGGGTCGTGGTGCTGTCCACCGGCAGCGAGCTGGTCCAGCCCGGCGAGCCGGTCGGCCCCGGGCAGATCGCCGACTCCAACAGCTTCGCCCTCACCGCGGCCGCCCAGGACGCCGGCGCCATCGCCTTCCGGGTCGGCGCCGTCCCGGACGACGCCGACCGGCTGCGCGCCGTCCTGGAGGACCAGCTCGGCCGGGCCGACCTGATCGTCACCAGCGGCGGGGTCAGCGTCGGCGCGTACGACGTGGTCAAGGAGGTCTTCGAGTCCTACGGCGGGGTCGACTTCCGGCGGCTGCGGATGCAGCCCGGCAAGCCGCAGGGCTTCGGCCGGATCGGCGGCGCGGCCGGGGTGCCGCTGCTCGCCCTGCCCGGCAACCCGGTGAGCGCCTACATCTCCTTCGAGCTCTTCGTCCGCCCGGTCATCCGCACCATGCTCGGCGCCGCCGACGTGCACCGACCGGTCGTCCGCGCGCTCTGCCCGTCCCCGCTGCGCTCCCCGGCCGGCCGCCGGCAGTTCCTGCGCGGCCGCTACTCGGCGGCCGACGGCACGGTCGAGCCGGTCGGCGGCGCCGGGTCGCACCTGGTGGGCGCGCTGGCCCGGGCCGACTGCCTGATCACCGTCCCCGAGGAGACCACCGAACTGCCGGCCGGCAGCGAGGTGGACGTGGTGTTGCTGGACGCCTGATCGGCCCCCGGGACCGGGGAACGGTACGGTAGCGCGGTATTCGACCTGCGCGCCCCTGGAGTTACCCGTGACGACACCTCCCCCCGGCGACCGCCTCACCCACGTCGACGACCAGGGCGCGGCCCGGATGGTCGACGTGACCGAGAAGGCCGCCACCGCGCGCACCGCCGTGGCGGCCGGCCGGGTGCGGGTCTCCCCGCAGGTGGTCCACCTGCTGCGGGGCGAGGGCGTGCCCAAGGGCGACGCCCTCGCGGTGGCCCGGATCGCCGGGATCATGGGCGCCAAGAAGACCCCGGAGCTGATCCCGCTCTGCCACCCGATCGCGGTCTCCGGCGTCAAGGTCGACCTCGCCGTCGCGGACGACGCGGTCGAGATCACCGCCACCGTGAAGACCGCCGACCGCACCGGCGTCGAGATGGAGGCGCTGACCGCCGTCGCGGTGGCCGGGCTGACCGTCGTCGACATGGTCAAGGCGGTGGACAAGGGCGCCACGATCGAGTCCGTCCGGGTGCTGAGCAAGACCGGCGGCAAGAGCGGCGACTGGTTCGCCCCGGAGGTGGCGCGGTGAGGGCCCTGGCGGTCACCGTCTCCAACCGGGCCTCGGCCGGGGTCTACGAGGACCGGGGCGGCCCGCTGCTGGTGGCCGGCCTGACCGCGATGGGCTTCACCGCCGACGGCCCCCGGGTCGTCCCGGACGGCGAGCCGGTGGAGGCCGTGCTGCGCGAGGCCGTCGCGGCCGGCTACGACGTGGTGCTGACCACCGGCGGCACCGGCATCTCGCCGATGGACCTCACCCCCGAGATGACCGCCCGGGTGATCGACCGCCAGGTCCCCGGCATCGCCGAGGCCGTCCGTGCGTACGGTCGGGAGAAGGTGCCGACCTCGGCGCTCTCCCGCGGGCTCGCCGGCCTCGCCGGACGTACCCTGATCGTCAACCTGCCGGGCTCGACCGGCGGCGTCAGGGACGGCCTCGCCGTCCTGGAGCCGCTGCTCGCCCACGCCGTCGACCAGCTCGGCGGCGGGGACCACCCCCGGACCGACGCCCCGGCACCCGGGGCTCCAGCATCCAGGAGAGGGCACTGAACGCCGGCTGGCCGGTAGAACTCCACGAGGGTGAGGTCGTGCTGCGCCCCATCCGGGCCCGCGACCAGCGCGAGTGGCAGGAGGTGAGCCGCCGCAACCGGGACTGGCTGCGCCGCTGGGAGGCCACCGTGCCGCCCGGCCCGGCGGGCCAGGCGGCCGGCGCCCGGCCGACCTACCGGCAGATGGTCCGCTTCCTGCGCGGCGAGGCCTCGGCCGGCCGGATGCTGCCCTTCGTCGTGGTCCACAAGGGCCAGCTGGTCGGCCAGTTGACCGTCGGCGGGATCACCTGGGGATCGATGTGCTCGGCGAACATCGGGTACTGGGTGGACGAGGAGGTGGCGGGCCGGGGCATCATCCCGACCGCCGTGGCCCTTTCGGTGAACTACTGCTTCCGCACGCTCGGACTGCACCGGATCGAGGTCTGCATCCGCCCGGAGAACGGCCCGAGCCGACGGGTGGTGGAAAAGCTCGGCTTCCGCTCGGAGGGAATCCGTCCGCGCTATCTCCACATCGACGGCGACTGGCGCGACCACCTCGTCTACGCGCTGACCGACGAGGAGGTCCCGGAGGGGATGCTGGAGCGCTGGCGCGCGCTCAGTTCCGGGCGCGGGACACGTAATTGAATGCATGTTCGAAAGAAATATCGATATGGCATCGTCGGGGCACCGGACCCGCACAAATAGCGGCAAAATAGTCGGAGAATCAGCTTGATCACACGACACGCCGCACCAAATTGCTGCCAGGCCTTCCCCGGCGCCCGTACGGTGTGAATCGTGAGCAGTAGCGGCCTTATCTACGCCGTCATCGTAGGGGCCTGGGCCGCCTATCTGGTGCCGATGTGGCTCCGCAGGCAGGACGAACTCAACGAGGCGCGCCCGACGGAACGCTTCAGCACCGCCATCCGCCTGCTGGCCGGGCGTTCGGGGCTGGAGCGGCGGGCAGCCCGGGCCCTGGGTGACGAACCGCGTGACGAGCAGAGCGACGACGGTCCTCCCGAACGGGACGAGACCGCCTCCGGCGACCCCGCACGGGAGCCCGAACCCCCGGTGCAGCGCCCGGCCGAGCGGCCGGGCCCCGAACCGCGGGTCGGGACCGAGCGCCGGGCGCGGCTGCTGGCCCGCCGGCGCCGGATGGTCACCGCCCTGTTCCTCTCCTTCGCGCTCGGCGCGGTGGTCGCCGCGGTGGCCGGACTCGCCTTCCTCTGGGTCCCGGCGGTCCCGGCGGTCCTCCTCACCCTGTACATCGGCCACCTGCGCCGGCTGGAGCGCCAGCGGTACGAGGTGAAGCTCGACCGGGTCCGGGCCGCCCAGGCCGCCGAGCGGCTGCGCAAGCGCGAGCAGCAGCGCGCCGAGGCCCGGCCGTCGGCCGGTGCCCCGGCCGAGGCCCCCGCCGCGGAGCCGGCCCCGGCCGCGCCCGCCGGGGAGCGGCCCGCGCGCCGGTCCCACCTGCGGCTGGCCGCCGACCCCGAGCAGGCCACCGTCTCGGTGCCCTCCGCCTCCGCGGTGGCCGAGGCGACCGAGCACGAGGAGTGGGTCGACGGCATGCGCGAGCGCGGCGCGGCCGGGCCGGACTCCTGGGAGCCGGTGCCCGTCCCGCTGCCGACCTACGTGACCGCCCCGGTCGCCCCCCGGGTCTCCCGCGGCCTCGACCTGTCGGCCCCCGGCACCTGGACCGCCGGGCGCCCCGCCGAGTCCCGCAAGACCCCGCTCTTCGACCAGTACGCCGAGCCCCAGGCTCCCGAGTCACGCCCGCGCGCGGCCAACGAGTGACGGGGGCCGGGGGTCGGCCCCCGGCCCGCCCGTACGCCGCGACGCACCCGCCCGATGCCGCCCCGCCCGCCACCGCGAGCGGGGCGGTCCGCGTTCGGGGCGAGCCCCCTGGCCACCCCGGCCGGCACCGTGATCCGGGGGGTGGTCACGGACCCCCTCCGAAAGGTGCTAGAGTTTCTTCTCGTTGGGGCTGTGGCGCAGTCCGGTAGCGCACCTCGTTCGCATCGAGGGGGTCAGGGGTTCGAATCCCCTCAGCTCCACCCAACAGACCGGCTCCGGCTGGTCGACGAAATCCCGCCGGGAGGCAACTCCCGGCGGGATTTCGCGTTTTGGGGTCCGGGCCCGGCGCCGACCCCGACCCGGGGCCCGATGTGGGGGAGGTCACATCGCCCCTCCGGGCCCGTTTCTGACGCGGTTTGGGGCTCAGGGGGGTCGGTTATGGTGGGTGGGCCCAGACGGCGACGAGGGAACGATCTGGTCTATCTCGACGGGGTGCCATCGCGGTGCGCGAGTTCGGTCTGAAACGGTGGGTGCGGCGGTCCGGTCCGGAAGGGTCCGGCGACGCGGCGGAAACCGGAAGGCCGAATTCCTGGACGCTTCCGGCGGCCTGTGTGGCGGCGGTTTCACTGGCGGTGTTCGCCTGGTTCCGGCACGTCCACGGGGCCACCATGGTCGACATGCTGGTCTACCGGGCCGAGGGCCAGGCGGTGGTCCGCGGCGAGGACCTGTACGCGATGCGGCTGCCCGGCTGGGACCTGCCGGCCACCTACCCGCCGTTCGCGGCGATGCTCTTCGTGCCGAGCACCTGGTTCGACGTGAGCACCCTGCGCGTCCTGGTGATGCTCCTCAACTACGCGCTGCTCGCCGTGGCCGTGCACCTGTCGCTCAAGCTGGCCGGCTGGCCGAAGCGGCACCGCGCGGCCGTGGTGGTCCTGGCCACCGGCCTCGGCGTCTGGCTGGAGCCGGTCTTCACCACCTTCCAGTACGGCCAGGTCAACCTCGGCATACTCTGCCTGGTCCTGTGGGACCTGACCCGGCCGGACAGCCACCGCCTCAAGGGTGTGGGCATCGGCCTGGCCACCGCCATCAAGATCACCCCGGGCCTGTTCGCCGTCTACCTGTTCCTGACCGGCCGGGTCCGGGCCGCCTTCGTCTCGGCCGGCACCTTCCTGGCGGCGGGCCTGATCGGCTGGGCCCTCCTGCCCGACGCCTCGTACGGGTTCTGGACCACCTACCTCTGGGACCCGAGCCGGGTCGGTGTGACCGTCCTGGTGGACAACCAGTCGCTGCGCGGCGCCGTCTGCCGGCTGCTCGACGTCAACGACCCCGGCCTGGTCGGGGTCGTCGCCTCGGCGCTGGTCGCGGTGTTCGGGCTCGGGGTGGCGGTGCTGGCCGGCCGCTCGGCGCGGGTGCTGCGGCGGGCCGACGCCTGGGGCGCGGTCTGCGCCGCGCTCACCGCGCTGCTGGTCTCGCCGATCAGCTGGACCCACCACTGGGTCTGGTGTATCCCGCTGCTCGCCCTGCTGGCGGTGGAGGCCAGGACCACGGCCCGGCGGGTGCTGTTCGGCGTGACCGCGGCGGTCTTCCTCTCCCACGTGATGTGGGCGGTGCCGCACCGCTGGGGCCGCGGGGTCGCCTGGTACTGGCAGCTGCCCGGCGCGATCTACCCGCCGATCGCGATCGCCGTCCTGGTCGTCCTGGGCGTGCGGCTGTACCGCGCCCGGCGGCAGGCCGTGGACGCCGCCGGCGGCGGGGCCCTGACCCTGCTGACCGCCAGGCTGGACCGCGACCCCGCGCTGACGAACCGGACCTGACGGACCGGACCCACGGACCCCAGACCGGACGGACCAGACCAGACGTGACCACCCAGACCGCACCCCCGCCGCCGGCCGCCGCCGGGCCCGCCGTCCGCCGGATGGCCGCCGCCGTCCTGCTCGGCCCCGCCCGGCGCACCGCGCTGCTCACCGCGCTCTGCTTCACGGTGACCTGCGCCATCGGCCTGCAGGGCTGGACGTCCGTCTCGCTCGGCGGCTTCGACCTCGGCATCTTCGACCAGGGCGTGCGCGGCTACGCCCACTTCGGGCTGCCCGTCTCGACGCTGAAGAGCTTCCACCACGAGTTCCCGCCCGGCTTCTCGCTGCTGGGCGACCACTTCTCGCCGGTGCTGGCGCTGCTCGCGCCGCTGTACTGGATCTGGGACGACCCGCGCTCGCTGATCATCGGGCAGTCGCTGCTGTTCGCGGCCGGCGTGCCGCTGATCCGGCGGATCGCCGGGTACGCCTTCGCCGGCGCCGAGCCGCGCACCGCCCGCCGGGCCGCCGACCTGGCCGGCCTGGTCTACGGGCTCGGCTGGCCGCTGCTGGTCGCCGCCCGGGTGGGCTTCCACGAGGTCGCCTTCGCGGTGCCGCTGACCCTGCTGATGCTGGAGCGCGGGCTGGCCCGCCGGTACGGCACGGTGCTGCTCGCCGCCCTGCTGCTGTGCTGCACCAAGGAGGACCTCGGCCTGCTGGTCGGGGCGTACGGGCTGGTGCTGCTGCTGCGCACCCGCCGCACCGACGACCGGGCGGGCCGCCGCACCGGGCTGGGACTGCTGCTGGGCGGGCCGGTCGCCTCGGCCGCCGCCATCACCTGGCTGATCCCGGCGATGGGCGGGGAGCCGGGCTACTACTGGAACTACGGCTCGCTCGGCGCGGACGGCGGCGACGCGCTGCGCAACCTGCTGCACGACCCGTTCCTGCTGGTGCAGGCCGCCTTCGACCAGCCGCTCAAGCCGCTGCTGCTGCTGTGGCTGTTCGGCACCATGCTGCTGCTGCCGCTGCGCTCGGCCACCGTGCTGTGCGCGGTGCCGCTGCTGGCCGAACGGATCCTGTCCAGCAACCCCAACCACTGGTCGATCGCCCGGCACTACGACTCGCTGCTGTGGCCGGTCCTGCTCACCGCCGCGATCGAGGTGCTGGGCCGGCTGAGCGCCACCGGGCGGCCGGAGCGGAGCCTGCGGCGGGCCCGCCGGCTGGGCCTCGGCGCGGCCGGCATCGCGCTGGTGGCCGCGGTGCCGATCGGGCTGGTGCCGCTGGTCCTGCCGACCTCCTGGGCGCCCAAGCCGAGCGAGGCGGCGCTGGTCCGGGCGGCCGCGCTGATCCCGGACGGGGCGTCCGTCGAGGCGGACAACCAGATCGCGCCGCGGCTGACCGCCCGGACGGACGTGGTGCTGGTGGACGGCACACCGCGCGGGCGCGAGTACGTGCTCACCCGGGGCGACAAGCGGTCCTTCCCGTTCAAGACGGACAAGGAGCAGGCCGAGCGGATCCAGCTGCTGCTGGCGCACGGCTACCGGCAGCTGTGGGCCGAGGACGGGGTCGTGCTGCTGCACCGGGAGGGCGACGAGCCGGTCCCCGGCGAGCACGTGCCGGGGCCGGGCAGCAAGCCGGTCCAGGACGAGGTCCCGACCGACGTCGGACACAACCTGTTCCGCGGCTGAGGGCGGGGCCCGGACACGCCGGAGGGCCGGCCGGAACGACGTCCGGCCGGCCCTCCGGGGCGGGTCAGGGGCGGTCCGAGCCGGTGTAGTGGCCGCTCTGGTGGGAGCCCTGCGACGGGACGGCGCCGTAGTGGCCGGGCCGGTGGCCGCGCGGGTGCCGGGTCAGCCGGTAGCCGAGGATGCCGGCCAGCGCGGCCAGGAAGCCGCCGCCGATCGTCCAGTACCAGCGGCTGTTCCAGCCGGAGAACCAGCCGGTGTACCAGTGCTCCTCCTGGGCCACCGGGGCGGCCGCCTTGGCCGTGCTCGCGCCGCCGCCGGCCGGCGGGACCAGCGGGGCCTTCAGCTCGCCGCCCTCCGGCTGGGCGTTGTCCGCGTCGCCCTTGGCGGCGACGTGCAACTGCACCGAGGAGGCCAGGCCGAGGTCCGGCTGCGGGACGTCGCTGACCGACAGCCGCACGTAGTAGGTGCCGGGCAGCGGGTCGCCGGACCACGGCTCGGCCCAGGTGCGGACCTCGCGCAGGGTGCAGTTCAGCGCCAGCGAGCCGGCGCTCTGCTCGGCGGTGGCGTTCTGGGTGCCGGCGGTGCACGCCTGGCGGCGGCGCAGCCCGTCGAAGACCTCGACGGACCAGGTCTGCGGGCCGTGCCGGTCGGCCGAGGGGGCCAGGCCGACGGTCAGGTTGACCGTCGGGGTCTGGCCCTCGGCGGCGCCGAACGCCCAGTACAGGTAGTCACCGGTGGAGACGGAGACGTTGGCGTCCTGGTTGGGCGAGAGGTTGACCGCGGTCAGGAAGGAGGTGCCGGCCTTGGTGGCCGGGGCCGGGGTGCCGCTCGCACTGGCCGAGGGGGACGGCGAGGCGGCCGAGGCGGCCGGGGCGCCCAGGGCGCTCAGGGCCAGGGCGGGCAGCAGGGCGAGGGCGGCGAGGGCGCCGCGGATCGTCGTACGCATGGTCAGTTCTCCCGCCAGACGGCGATCCGCCAGCGCGCGATCCAGCCGAAGACCAGACCGAAGGCCAGGCCGGCCAGGGTGAGGGTGAGCAGCAGGATCCAGCCGCGGCCGAGGCCCATCGCGGCGCCCTCCGGGGCGGGCGAGGCGGAGGCCAGGTCGACGGTCAGCTCCAGCGGCAGGCCGGGGTCGGCCAGGACGCCGGCCTGCGGGGCCAGCGAGTTGCTGACGACCAGGCAGACCGTGGTCTCCGGCTTCTCCTTGGAGTCCTTGGTGGCCGTGGGGCTCGCGGTGACGTAGCCCTTGGAGTCGTCGGTGGACCAGCGCAGGCCGGTGGAGACCACGTCGGTGCGGCTGCTGCCGGCGTCGGTGCCGCGGACCAGTTCCTGGCCGGTCGCGCTGGTGGCCTGGAGCAGTACCCCGTAGTCCCGGGCCACCGGGCGGTCGAGGGCGACGCTGACCGAGGCGCGCAGCTCCTGGCCGGACTTGACCGGGACCTTGTAGACGCGGTGCTCGGAGAACTTCTCGCGGTCGGTGTAGACGCCCGGGGCGAGCACCGGGGCGCTCTCGCACTTGTCGGTGCCGGTGGTCTTGACCGGGGTCACCGTGTAGGTGTCGTTGGAGCGGTCGACCAGCTGCTTCACCTTGTCGGTGAGCTGCTCCTGGGTGCGGACGTCGGTGTAGGTGCCGCCGGTCGCGTTGGCGATGCAGAGCAGCTGCTGGCGGGTCTTGTCGTCGTGGGCCAGGCCCAGGGTGTCGACCACCAGGTGGATGCCCTGGGAGGCGAGTTCGCGGGCGACGTCACAGGGGTCGGGCGGGGTGCAGGTGTCCTCGCCGTCGGTGATCAGCACCACCCGGCGGGTGGTCTCGCCCTTGCCGAGGTCCTGGGCGGCGCCGCGCAGGGCCAGGCCGATCGGGGTCCAGCCGGTGGGGCGCAGGGTGGCGACGGCGGTCTTGGCCTCGACCTTGTTGGTCTTGCCGACCGGGTACAGCTGCTTGGTGTCCTGGCAGCCCTGGGCCTTGTCGTTGCCGGGGTAGTTCGCCCCCAGGGTGCGGATGCCGAACTCGGTCTCCGCGGGCAGCGCGTCGATCACCTCGTTCAGCGACTGCTGGGCCACCGCGATGCGGCTCTTGCCCTGGATGTCCGCCTCGCGCATGGAGCCGCTGACGTCCAGGACGAGGTCGACCCGGGGCGCCTCCTTGGTCGCGGGAGCGGCGCCGGCTGATGGTTCGTCGGCGTGGGCGGGCAGGCCGAGGAGCAGCGAGGCGCCCGTTATCGCCACTGCTGCCAGCAGGCTGCCGAGCCTGGTCTGTGGTCGTCGTCCGGTAGTCACCCGGCCGATCCTAGGGCGTGTCCGACAGTTCCCGCCGGGTGCGCGACGCCGGTGCACGCACCTCGCCGCGTTGTCGTCGGTCGCCGATGCTCCGCATGGACTCCCTCCTCCGCCTTGCGATGCACGCACCCCGACGCCGCGCCCTGATCCGACGCCAATTGTCGGACACGCCCTGGGGATCATCAGTTCGTCATGGCGAAACGGGCCCGGATCGTGCCTCAACCAGCTCCGGCGCGAACTCCGGTGCACAGCTGGGGAATCCGTGCTTTCACGGCGGTCTTACGCGGCGTGGATAGCCTTCCTTTCACGACGGACTGGGGCGGGGGAGCGATGGAGCTGACGGCGGTCGGCAAGCGGTACGGGCGGCGGGAGCGGTGGATCCTGCGCGGGGTCGATCTGGCGGTCGGGCCGGGCGAGCTGGTGCGGATCGCCGGGCGGAACGGGAGCGGCAAGTCGACGCTGCTGCGGCTGGTCGCCGGGATCGAGCGTCCGAGCACGGGGCGGGTGGCGCGGCCCGGCCCGGCGGCGTACGTGCCCGAGCGCTTCCCGCCGGCGCTGCCCTTCGACGCCGCCTCCTACCTGCTGCGGGTGGGGCGGGTGCACGGGCTGTCGGCGGAGCGGGCGCGGCGGCGGGCGGGGGAGCTGCTGGACCGGTTCGGTGTCGCGGACCGGGCGGGCACGCCGCTGAGCCGGCTGTCGAAGGGCACCTGCCAGAAGGTCGCGGTCGCCCAGGCGCTGCTCCCCGAGGCGCGGGTGCTGCTGCTGGACGAGGCGTGGACCGGGCTGGACCCGGAGGCCCGGGCGGTGCTGGACGAGGCCGCCGCCGAGCGGGCGGCGGCGGGCGGCACGGTGCTGTTCGTCGACCACGACCCGGCCCGGCTGGCCGGGTTGACCAGCGCCGCGTACCGGGTCGGTGCGGACGGCGTGCTGCGGCCGGTCGAGGACGGGGTGCCGGAACCGGCGGCAGGCGGCCCGGTGATGGAGGTCGAGGTGGACGTCCCGGACGGCGCCCCGCTGCCCACGGCGCTGCCGGGGGCGCCGGAGGTCACCGCGCTGGCCGGGACGGCGGTGCGGCTGGCGGTGCCGGCCGCGCACTCGGACGCGCTGCTGCGCCGGCTGCTGCTGGGCCGCCCGGCCGTCCGGGTGCTGGCGGTGCGTCGGCGCGAGGAGGGGGAGCGGTGACGGCGCGGATCGGTGCGCTGACCCGGTACCACCTGGAGCTGCTGCTGCGCTCGCACGCCTGGCTGCCGCCGTTCCTGGCGTACGCGGTGCTGCTGGTGGTCGGGGTGGCGGCGGGGGACCCGCTGCTGGGCGGCCTCGGCTTCGGCGCGGGGGTGCTGCTGCCGGTGAGCGCCTGGTACGTGCGCAGTGCGCTGAGCGCGGAGCCGCCGGCCTCGCGGGCCTGCCTGGTGGCGGCGGCGGGCCCGGTCCGGGTCCACCTGGGGGCGCTGCTGGCGGCGCTGACGGTGTCGCTGGTGCTGGCGGTCGGTCAGGTGGCGGCGGTCTGGTGGACCAGTGGGCCGGTGGTCGGCCAGGGGGCGCGGCAGGAGCCGGGGACCGGGCCGGCGGTGCTGGCCGGGCTGGTGGCCTCCGTGGTCTGCGCGCTGCTGGGGGTGCTGGCCGGGGCGGTGGCGAACCGTCCGGTGCTGGTCCACGCGCAGTACGGCATCCCGGCGGCGCTGGGGCTGGCCACGCTGCTGCTGGTGGTGCCGGCCTCGCCGGCCAACGCGGCGGTGCGCGGGCTGGTGTCGGCGGCCCGGACCGGCCGGGTCGCGGTGCCGTGGCCGAGCCTGCTGGCCGCCGCCGTCCTGCTGGCGGCGGTCGGCGCGGGGGTGGCGGCGCTGGCCGGGCGGCGGCCGGAGTGAGGGCCGGGGGCTGATCGGCGGGCCCGGGTGATTCGGGCATCGGCGGACACACCGTGGCGGAGTGTCAAAAATACGGATAGCACTCGTTAGGGTGACGAACCGGGACACGGGCGCCGCCGCACCGGCGCCCGGACCCTCCCCGCTAGACCGCGACCCCCAGGACGGTCCGTGGCGACACCCTCCGCCGTGCCGAGATCCGCCGCCGGGCCGAGCCGGCCGGTGCCGACCAGGCGCACCACCGAGCTCGTCCTGGTGGTCGGCGCCGTCCTGATCGCCGTGTTCGGCTACGTCGAGGTCGGCGTCAACCTGGACGGCCACGTCCCGGCCGACGCGGCCGAGTACGGCGCCGCGCTGGGCGTGCTCGCCCTGGCGGCGCACGCCGTGGTCCGGTGGCGGGCCCGGTACGCGGACCCGCTGCTGCTGCCGATCGCGGTGCTGCTGAACGGGATCGGGCTGGTGGTGATCTACCGGCTCGACCGGGCCACCCCGGGGCGCGGCGCCGCCTCCACCCAACTGCTCTGGTCGGCGCTGGGGGTGGCGCTGTTCATCGCGGTGGTGCTGCTGGTGCGCGACCACCGGCGGCTGCGGCGCTACGCGTACGTCGGGGCGCTGGTGGCGCTGGTCCTGCTGGTGCTGCCGATCTTCTTCCCGCCGGTGTACGGCTCCCGGATCTGGGTCGTGATCGGGCCGCTCTCCTTCCAGCCCGGGGAGTTCGCCAAGATCCTGCTGGCGGTCTTCTTCGCCGCGTACCTGGCGGTGCACCGGGACGCGCTGGCGCTGACCGGCCGCCGGGTCTGGCGCTGGCAGCTGCCGCGCGGGCGGGTGCTCGGACCGGTGCTGCTGATCTGGGCGGCGTTCGTCGGCGTCCTGGTGCTGGAGACCGACCTCGGCACCTCGCTGCTGTTCTTCGGCCTGTTCGTGGTGATGCTCTACGTGGCGACCGCGCGCACCGGCTGGATCGCGATCGGCCTGGGCCTGGCCGCCGTCGGGGCGGTGACGGTGGGCTGGCTCTCGCCGCACGTGCACAGCCGGGTCGCGGACTGGCTGGACCCGCTGGGCTCGATCGAGGCGGGCCGGGGCGCCAACCAGATCGCCCAGTCGCTGTTCGCCTTCGCCTGGGGCGGCGAGCTGGGCACCGGGCTCGGCAACGGGCACTCGGTGCTGATCGGCTTCGCCGCCAAGTCGGACTTCATCCTCGCCACGATCGGCGAGGAGCTCGGGCTGACCGGGCTGACCGCGGTGTTCCTGCTGTACGCGGCGCTGGTCTCGCGGGGCTTCCGGACCGGCATCGCGCTGCGCGACCCGTTCGGGCGGCTGCTGGCGATCGGGCTGGCCGCGATCGTCGGCCTCCAGGTGTTCGTGGTGGCGGGCGGGGTGCTCGCGCTGATCCCGCTGACCGGGATGACCATGCCGTTCATCGCCCAGGGCGGTTCCTCGGTGGTCACCAACTGGATCATCGTCGCGCTGCTCGTGCGGATGAGCGACGACGCCCGCCGGCCCGTGCCCGGGGAGGTCTGATGGCGCGCGTCCGGGCCAGGGGCGACGGCCCGCAGGGGCTGCCCGGCATCTCGGTCACCGGGCGCCGGGCGGGCACCTTCTGCCTGCTGCTGGTCGCGGCGCTGTGCGTGCAGGCCACCCGGGTGCAGGTGTTCCAGGCGCAGGACCTCGACCGCAACAGCGCCAACCAGCGGCTCACCGTCGAGCGGTACGCCCAGCCGCGCGGCGACATCCTGGTCGGCCCGGACCCGGTGACCGGCTCCGAGCCGACCGGCGGCCGGTACGCGTACAAGCGCGGCTACACCGACGGCCCGACCTACGCGGCGGTCACTGGCTTCGCCTCGCAGGCGTACGGCACCACCCAGCTGGAGGGGACCGAGGACGAGCTGCTGACCGGCACCGACGGCCGGCTGGCGGGCTGGTCGGTCTGGGACGCCGTCTCCCGCCGGCAGAACCCCGGCGGGGACGTCCACACCACGCTGAACCGGGCCGCGCAGCAGGCCGCGATGCGCGGGCTCGGCGACCAGAAGGGCGCGGTCGCCGCGATCGAGCCGGCCACCGGGCGGATCCTGGCGCTGGCCAGCACGCCCTCCTACGACCCGGGCTCCTTCGCCGGGTACGGCGCCGACGACCAGGAGGCCTGGAACCGGCTGCAGGCCGACGCCGACCAGCCGATGCTCAACCGGGCGCTGCGCCAGACCTACCCGCCGGGTTCGACCTTCAAGGTGGTCACCGCCGCGGCCGCGCTGGCGGCCGGGGTGGTCACCGACCCGGCCGCGCCGACCGGGGCGCCCTTCCCGTACGTGCTGCCCGGCACGACCACGCCGCTGGTCAACGACACCCCGGCCTGCGACCGGGCCGACCTGTCGCTGGCCGCCGCGATGACCGCCAGCTGCAACAGCGTGCTCGGCTACCTGGGGGTGCGGACCGGGCTGGACCGGATGGCCGAGATGGCCGGGAACCTCGGCTTCAACGACGCGAGGCTGGACGTCCCGGTGCGGGCGGCGAGGTCGAACTTCGACACCCGGATGGACGAGTCGCAGCTGGCGCTCTCCTCGATCGGGCAGTTCGACACGGCGGCCACCCCGCTGACGATGGCGATGGTCGCGGCCGGGGTGGCCAACGACGGGACGGTGATGCGGCCACAGCTCGTGGACCGGCTGACCAGGAGCGACGGCACCACGGTGCAGCTGATGAAGCCGGCCGTGTACCGGCGGGCGATGACCCCGGCGGTGGCCGGGCAGGTGCGCGGGCTGATGACCGGCGTGGTGGAGAACGGCACCGGCGGCAACGCCCGGATCGCCGGGGCGGTGGTCGGCGGCAAGACCGGGACGGCCCAGCACGGGGTGGGCAACAGCGGGACGCCGTACGCCTGGTTCATCGCCTGGGCGGCGCCGGCCGGCTCGGACGCGGTGCCGCCGGTGGCGGTCGCCGTGGTGGTCGAGGACAGCGGGGCCACGGACGTCACGGGTGGCGCGCTGGCGGCGCCGATCGCCCGGTCGGTGATGCGGGCGGTGCTCGGCGGATGATCTCCGCAGGTGCGCTGAGCTGCTGCTTTAGCGACCGGGCGGAGGATGCGCCGTTTACGAAGTGTCCGGTTTGTACATTGATATGCGCCGATTCGTACAATGCGCTGGTTGGGACTGTTCGTTTGCGACACTGGTGCTTTCGCGGGGTACTGTCCCATGTTTGTTCGGTTGGTCCCCGATGACACCCCCTGGCACGTCGGGTGACCGACTGCAAGGACACCCTCCCCCGCCCAGAAGGACCGTGGTTTTGGCCAGCAACACCATCGGTGCGCGTCTGCTGCGACGCAAGCCCGTCTCGACACTGATCGCCGAGACCGAAGGCGAGGACGTCCTCCCGGCCGGCGCACCCGAGGAGGGCGGGCGCTCCGGCATCCACCTGCGCCGCTCGATCGGCCTGTGGCAGCTGTCCTCGATCGGCATCGGCGCGACCATCGGCACCGGCATCTTCTTCGTGCTGAACACCGCGGTGCCCTCGGCCGGCCCGGCCGTCATCCTGTCCTTCGTGATCGCCGCGGTCACCGCCGGACTCACCGCGCTCTGCTACGCCGAGATGGCCTCCGCGATCCCGGTCTCCGGCTCCTCGTACTCCTACGCCTACGCCACCCTCGGCGAGGGCGTCGCCTTCGCCGTCGGCATCTGCCTGCTGATGGAGTACGGCGTCTCCGCCTCCGCGATCGCGGTGACCTGGGCCGAGTACCTGAACAAGTTCCTCGACCTGACCTTCGGGGTCACGATCCCCGAGCAGCTCTCCGGGGCGCCGGACAGCGGCCACTGGTTCAACCTGCCGGCGCTGCTGCTGGTCTTCATGGTCTGCTTCCTGCTGATCCGCGGCGTCAGCGAGTCGGTCAAGGTCAACGCGGTGATGGTCGCGATCAAGATCGCGATCCTGCTGATGTTCATCGGCATCGCGCTCACCGGCTTCCACTCCGGCAACCTGACCCCGTTCATGCCGCTCGGCATCAGCGGCGTGCAGATCGCCGCGTCCAGCATCTTCTTCTCCTTCATCGGCCTGGACGCCGTGTCCACCGCCGGTGAGGAGGTCAAGAACCCGCGCCGCACCCTGCCGCTGGCGATCATCATCTCGCTGGTCGTGGTGACCTTGCTCTACATCCTGGTCGCGCTGGCCGGCATCGGCGCCCAGCCGTGGACCAAGTTCGACGGCCAGGAGGCCGGCCTCGCCCAGATCCTCCAGGACATCACCGGCCAGAGCTGGCCCGCGATCGTCTTCGCGATCGGCGCGATCGTCTCGATCTTCAGCATCACCCTCGTGGTGATCTACGGCCAGACCCGCATCCTGTACTCGATGGGCCGCGACGGCATGCTGCCCAAGCGCTTCGCCAAGCTCTCCCCGCGCAGCGGCACCCCGGTCTGGAACACCGTCGTGGTGGGCCTCGGCGTCGGCGCGCTGGCCGCGTTCATCCCGCTGCGGGTCCTGGCCGACATCACCAGCCTCGGAACGCTCATCGCCTTCTCGGTGGTCTCGATCGGCGTGATCGTGCTGCGCCGCACCCAGCCCGACCTGCCGCGCGGCTTCAAGGTGCCCGGCTACCCCGTCGTCCCGCTGATCAGCGTCGGCTTCTGCGTCTACCTGATCACCGGCCTGCACGCCGACACCTTCCGGGCCGGGGCGATCGCCCTCGTCGTCGCCGTGGTCGTCTACTTCGGCTACAGCATCAAGCACTCCCGACTGGAGCAGGCCGAGCCGCAGTCCGCGCCCTCGGACAGCGCCGCCGGCTGACCCGGAGGCAAACCCCGCGTGAAGGGCCGCCGACCGCCACCGCGTCCGGCGGCCCTTTTCACGCCAACGCCCGTCCGGTGTCCGACACCATGGCGACAGGGCCCGGCTCCCACCCATAACCTTCCACCATGGTGAGCACCCGCACGCCCGGCTACCCCCGCCCGCGCGGCCGCTTCACCGGCCGCGGCGGAACGCCGGCCCAGACCTCCACGACCGAGGCGCCGGCCAGGCCACGACGGCCGCAGCGCGGCCTCTCCGTCCGGCCCTTCCCCCGCCAGCGCGGCGAGAGCACGTTTCCGCCCACGCCCGCCCGGCTGAACACCGCCCGGCTGGCCGGGCTCGCCTCGACACGGACCGTCCAACTGCTCGGCTGCCTCGTCGCGGCCGGCTGGGCCGCCGCCTTCCCGCTCGTCTCCGACCTGCCCAACCAGCGGCAGTGGGGCCTGATCGCGGCCCCCGGCTACGTGCTGGCCGGAGTGCTCTGCCTGACCCTGCCGCGCCGCTTCGCGGCCAAGGCGGCCGCCTCGGTCGCCCTGGTCGGGGCCGTCCTGGTGCCGCTCGGGCAGCTCGCCCTGCAGGGCCGCCACCAGTCCGAGGTCATGGTGGTCGAACGCTCGGCCCACCTGCTGCTCACCACCGGCACCGCGTACCTGCCGCACCCGGCGGTGGTCACCGACTACAACCCGTACCTGCCGGCGATGTCCCTGTTCGGGATGCCGCGCCAGCTGTTCGGCGACTCCACCGCCGTCGCGCGGGTCGCCGGGGACGCCCGGATCTGGTTCGCGCTGACCTTCTTCGTCTGCATGCTGGCCGCCTGGCGGCTGCTGCGGCCCGCCCGCCCCGGCGGCGGCGACGGGCGCGCTCCGTTGCTGCCGCTGGCCGTTCTCACCGCCTCGCCGCTGATCGCGCTCGCCCTGGTGGTCGGCGGGGTGGACCTGCCGCTGATCGGCGTCTGCTGCCTGGCCATGGCGCTCGCCGAGCGGGACCGCACGGTCGCCGCCGGGCTGGTGCTCGCCCTCGCCTGCACCCTGAAGTGGACGGCCTGGCCCGCGCTGCCGGTGGCTGTCCTGCTGCTCTGGCGGCTGTACGGCCGGCGCCCGGCGGCCCGGACCGCGCTGATCGGGGTCGGGGTGAGCGCGCTGGTGATCCTGCCCTCCGCGCTGACCCAGGCCGACGCGCTGCGCGAACAGGTGGTGCGCTTCCCGCTCGGGATGACGGCGATCCGCACCCCGGCGGGCAGCCCGCTGCCCGGCAAGGTGCTGGCCGGCTTCGGGCCGACCGGGCACGCGATCTCGCTGGCGCTGATGACCGTGGCCCTGGTCGCGGTGGCGATCTGGCTGCTGGCCCGGCCGCCGGTCTCCGCGATCGCCGCGGCCGACCTGCTGGCCGCCGGGCTCGCGATCGCCTTCATGCTGGCCCCGGCCGGGCGGTTCGGGTACCTGGCGCTGCCGGCGGTGCTGGTGATCTGGCCCCGGCTGGCGGCCCGGCGCTGGAGCAGCCGGCGCCCGGTCCCGCCGGGCCGGGTGCGGCGGGGAAGGCCGCAGCCCGCCCTGCCGCGAGGCTGAGCGGGCTGTCGGCGGCCCGCCCGGCTCCGGGCGGGCGGGGGCTTGCGGGGGCTCAGCGGCCGCCGGCGGCCTTCAGGATGGAGGCGACGGCCGGGCCGGCCGCGTCCACGCCGTGGCCGCCGCCCTGCACCTCGGCGGCCACCGCGACGTTGCCGCGGTAGGCGGTGAACCAGCTGTTGGTGACGTCGACCCCGGCGACCTCGGCGGAGCCGGTCTTGGCGCCCGCGTTGTCGGTGATGCCGGCCATCACGTCCCTGGCGGTGCCGCCGGTGGCGGTGGCCGCCATCATCGCCTTCAGCTTGGCGTCGACGTCCGGGGAGAGCGGGCGGGCGGCCTTCTGCTGCGGCAGCTCGGCGACCAGGATCGGCTGCTTGAACTCGCCGCTCTGCACGGTGGCGGTGACCGAGGCGATGGCCAGCGGGTTCATCTGGACCTTGCCCTGGCCGATGTAGTTCATGGCCTGCTCGTCCTTGCTGCCCGGCGCCGCCGGAACCTTGCCGTCGGTGTTCGGCAGGCCGGTCTTCCACTCCAGGCCGATGCCGAACACGTCCTTGGCCGTGCCGTTCAGCGTCTCGGGCTTGAGGCTGGTCAGGCCCTGGTTGATGAAGGCGGTGTTGCAGGACATCATGAAGTCCTGCTGGAGCGTGTTGTTCGGGAAGGCGCCCGGGAACGAGTTCGGGATCGCGTGCGGGTTGCTGCTCTTCTCCGGGCAGGCCACCACGGTGTCCGGGTTGACGCCGTTCTCCAGCAGCGCCGCCGAGGTGACGATCTTCATCGTCGAGCCCGGGGCGAGCAGCCCGGCGAAGGCCCGGTTCTGGCCGGTGGCCGGCGAGTTGGCGAAGGCCAGCACCTGACCGGTGCTCGGCTCGATCGCGACGATGGAGCCGGGCTTGCCCGCCAGGTCGGTCATCGCCTTCTCGGCGGCGGCCTGGAGGGTGTTGTCGATGGTGAGCTTGAACGGCTTGCCGGGCTTCGGCTCGACGATCGTGAACAGCTTGTCCTGGGGGCCCTTGCCGGCCGGGTCGGAGATCACCACCGCGCTGCCCGCGTCCTGGTCCTTGGCCGGGTCCGGCGGCAGCAGCTTGTTGGCGTTGTCCTGGAGGGTGGTCAGCAGCGACTGGGTGAGCGAGGCGCCCTGGACCGGCTTGCCGTTGCGGTCGACCACGGTGGACGGCGGGGCGAAGACCGGCTGGACGGCGATGGTCTCGTTGCCGGACAGGTGGGGGTGGATCACCGACGGCGCCCAGTGCACGGCCGGGGTGTTGTCGCTCATCTTCACGACGCCCAGGAAGCCCTGGTAGTCCCAGGCCCGGTTGGTGCCCGCGAACTCGGCGCGCGCCTTGTAGGACATCAGCGTGCCGGTGGGCGCGGGCGTGGCGGCGGCGGACGGCGAGTCGCCGGCGCCCGGCGTGCCGGTGGCGCCCGGGGTCGCGGAGGCCCCGGCGGTCGGCTTGGCGGCCGGGGCGGGGGTGCCGGTGGCGGCGGAGAAGACCTGCTGGGTGGTCGGGCCGAAGGGGGTGAGGGTCAGCGCGCTCGGCTTGACCTGGTCCCGGAAGGCGGTCAGACCGGCCGTGGCCGCGGCCGGGTCGTCGGTCAGCGAGGCCGCCTTGGCGATGTCGCCGGCCGCCCAGGCCGTCAGGAAGTCCTTCAGGCCGGCCGTCGCCTGGTCGGCGGTCGGCGGCTCGGCGACCACGGTGCGCGGCTTCTTGCCACCGGATACGCCGTCCGACTCGCTCACCAGGCTGTACACGCCGTAGCCGCCGCCCGCGAGGACGGCGATGGACACGCCGGTGATGATGCCGATCTTCGCGCCACTGCGCATGGTGCAGGTCCCCCAGGGGTCTCGCGGCCGGGCGCAACCGGCGGGGCCGGAAACGCGGTACCCCTCCACCCTAGGCAGCGCGGATCGGTGCGCCGGCGAATCGCCCGGCACTTGTGACGGATCTGGTACGTGTTGTGCACCGCATACGGACGGTTCGCGGGAACGCGGTGTGTCCGGGGCGGTGGATCAGATCCAGGTGTTGAACCACATCCGGCGGCGCCAGTCCTCCAGCGGGATGGTCTGCCCGGTGAACAGCGGATAGAAGAAGAGGAAGTTCCAGACGATCAGCAGGACCAGCAGTCCGGCCGCCGCGGAGCCGATGATCCGGCGGTCCCGGGAGGCGCCGGCCGGCCCGATCAGGGCGCCGATCAGCATCGTCACCGCGAGCACCAGGAACGGGACGAAGACCACCGCGTAGAAGAGGAAGATCGTCCGCTGCTGGTAGGCGAACCAGGGCAGGTAGCCGGCGGCCAGGCCGCAGAGCAGCGCGCCGGCCCGCCAGTCCCGCCGGGCCGCCCAGCGCCACAGGCAGTAGGCCAGCGCCGCGATGCCCGTCCACCACAGCAGCGGGGTGCCGATGCCCAGCACCTCGCGGGCGCAGTCGGCGGCGGTGCAGCCGGCCTGGCCGTACTTGGGGGACTCGTAGAAGAAGGACACCGGCCGGCCCAGCACCAGCCAGGACCACGGGTTGGACTGGTAGGTGTGCGGGTCGCTCAGGCCGACGTGGAACTCGTAGACCGTGGTGTGGTAGTGCCACAGCGAGCGCAGGGCCTCGGGTATCCACGGGAAGTCGGTGGAGCGGCCGACCGCCCAGTCCCGGCCCCAGCCGCCCTGGCCGGGAGCGGTGCTGCTGGCGAACCAGCCCCACCAGGACGCGATGTAGACCGCGACCGCGACCACGACCACCGAGACGAAGGCCGGCAGCACGTCCCGGGCGAGCACCGCCACGAACGGGCGCGGGGCGCCGGCCAGGCGGCGGGCGCCGACGTCCCAGAGCACCGTGAGCAGCCCGAAGGCCGCCGCGACGTACAGACCGCTCCACTTGGTGGCGCAGGTCAGGCCGACGCAGGCGCCGGCCGCGATCCGGTACGGGCGCCAGCCCAGGCCGAGCCGCTGGGCGAGCCGGGCGTCCTCGACCCCGCCCAGCCGCCGGGCCAGCAGGGCCCGGGTGCGGTCGCGGTCCAGCAGCAGGAAGCCGAAGGCGGCGAGGGTCCAGAACATCACCACCAGGTCGAGCAGCGCGGCCCGGCTGAGCACCAGGTGCAGGCCGTCCACCGCGAGCAGCAGGCCCGCCACGCAGCCCAGCAGGGTGGAGCGGAACATCCGGCGGGCGATCCGGGCCACCATCAGCACCGACAGGGTGCCGAGCAGGGCCACCGCGAACCGCCAGCCGAAGGGGTTCATGCCGAACAGCTGCTCGCCCAGGCCGATGATCCACTTGCCGACCGGCGGGTGCACCACGTACGAGGGCGTCGCCCGGTACGGGACGGCCGCGCCCGGCGTCATGATCGTGGTGTTGGCGTCCTCCGGCCAGTTGATCTCGTAGCCGCCGTGCCAGAGCGCGTACGCGTCCTTGGCGTAGTACGTCTCGTCGAAGATGATCGCGTGCGGCTGCCCCAGGTTCGTGAACCGCAGGAGGCCGGCGAAGACCGCCACCGCGACCGGACCCAGCCAGCCGGCCCAGCGGCAGAGGAAGAACCACAGGCCCTGCGGCAGCGAGACGCCCAGCCGCAGCAGCAGCGGCGACTGCGGCACGTCCCGGGGCGTCACCCGGGGGCCGTCCGGCATCGGCGGGGCCAGGCGCTCGGTGAGCGTCCCGGTGGGGCGGGCCGTGTAGCCGAACCGGGCCAGGCGCTCGCGCCAGCCGGCCGGCCCGTCCTGCGGTGGACGGGGGGACGGCAGGCCGACGCCGCCGTACGCGGAGTGGTCCGTACCAGTGGGCGCCTGGGCCGCCGTGTCGCCGTTCATCCGCCACATCGTAGGGGCGCTCTTCGCACGCGTGTCCGCTCCCTCGGAAGCTGACCGAATCGTCACCAAAAACCCCGGGCGCCCGACAGCTGCGAGGATGGGGACCGTGACAGGAGTACTCGTTCTCGCAGGCACCCCCATCGGCGACGTCTCGGACGCCCCGCCCCGGCTCGTCGACGAACTGGCCACGGCGGACGTGATCGCGGCCGAGGACACCCGGCGGCTGCGCCGGCTCACCCAGGCACTCGGGGTGACCCCGGCGGGCCGGGTGGTCTCCTACTTCGAGGGGAACGAGGTCGGCCGCACCCCCGAACTGGTCGAGGCGCTGCTCGGCGGCGCCCGGGTGCTGCTGGTCACCGACGCCGGCATGCCCTCGGTCTCCGACCCCGGCTACCGGCTGGTCGCCGCCGCCGTGGCCGCCGACATCAAGGTCACCGCGGTGCCCGGGCCCTCGGCGGTGCTCACCGCGCTCGCGCTGTCCGGCCTGCCGGTGGACCGCTTCACCTTCGAGGGCTTCCTGCCGCGCAAGAGCGGCGACCGGGCCCGGCAGCTCGCCTCGATCGCCGTCGAACCGCGCACCATGGTCTTCTTCGAGGCGCCGCACCGGATCGCCGAGGCGCTGACCGCGATGGCCGGGGCGTTCGGGCCGGAGCGGCCGGCCGCCGTCTGCCGCGAGCTCACCAAGACCTACGAGGAGGTCAAGCGCGGGCCGATCGGCGAGCTGGCCGCCTGGGCGGCCGAGGGCGTCAGGGGCGAGATCACCGTCGTGGTCGCCGGCGCCCCGCCAGCCGCGCCCCAGGAGCTCACCCCGGCCGAGCTGGCCCGGCTGGTGGCCGTCCGGGAGGAGGCCGGGGAGCGCCGCAAGGAGGCCATCGCGGCCGTCGCGGTGGAGCTCTCGCTGCCCAAGCGGGAGGTCTTCGACGCGGTCGTGGCGGCGAAGCGGGAAGGCCTGGGAAGCGGCCTGGGAAAGGGGTGAATTCCGGGGGTTGCGTTGCTCACGGGGAGTCGTACCGTGGAGAGAAGGCCCCGGTAAACACCAGCTGAGCTGAAGTTTCGGCCGCGCTTCCCGGACCCTGCGAGGATTTTCGTATAGGTCTGACCAACGCGCATCCAAGTCTTCACAAGCCGGGCATCGGCCGGGGCGGTCCGGGCATTTCCTGGAAGGGAAAGACCCAGCCGGACGAGCGTCCGGCGGGCGCTGGGAGACGGCCATGAGCGATGTAGTCGGTACCCCCCGCAGTGGCAGCGCACTGAGCACCGCCGGTCTGGCCGGCCGGCCGCACACTCCCGTCGAGACCGTACGGGAGGCCTACTCCTTCGCGTGCCTGCGCTGCGGGTACGGCTGGGAGCAGGCGTACGACATCGAACACCACGTGGCCAACGACGGGCACGTCGTGTTCGAGTACCACGCCAACGGCGTCCGGGTGCCGTCCCCGCTGCTCAAGCCGACCTGCCCGGGCTGCGGCGGCCACACCGTGCGGATCATGCGCGAGGGCCGGGTCGCCTCCGCCGACCAGGCCTGGCAGCACGCCCCCGGCTACCCGGCGCACGCCGAGCCGGCCGGGGCGCCCACGGCGGCCGAGCCCACCCGGCCGCGCGGACGCTGGGCCCGGTTCTGGTCGCGGCTGCTGGGCTGACACCGGGGCGACGGAACGGGGACCGCCCTCGGCCGGGAACAACTCGGTCGAGGGCGGTCCGCGTGCCCGACTAAGCTTTCCGACCATGGCGGCCACTGCAGACCACAGCACCACCGGGGCGAGCACCCCGGCGTACTACGTTTCCACCCCGATCTACTACGTCAACGATCGCCCGCACCTCGGCCACGCGTACACCACCGTGGCGGGCGACGTCCTCACCCGCTGGCACCGCCAGCGCGGCGAGAAGGTGTGGTACCTGACCGGCACCGACGAGCACGGTCAGAAGATCATGCGGACCGCCGAGGCGAACGGCGTCAGCCCGCAGGAGTGGTGCGACAAGCTGGTCGAGGAGGCCTGGAAGCCGCTCTGGCAGCACCTGGAGATCGCCAACGACGACTTCATCCGCACCACCGAGGAGCGGCACACCGCCCGGGTGCAGGAGTTCGTCCAGGACCTGTACGACAAGGGCGAGATCTACAAGGGCGGCTACTCCGGCCCGTACTGCGTCGGCTGCGAGGAGTTCAAGCTCCCCTCCGAGCTGCTCGACGGCGCCACCGAGGACGAGAAGCTCTGCTCCGTGCACAAGCGGCCCGTCGAGTGGCTGGAGGAGGAGAACTACTTCTTCCGCCTCTCCGCCTACGGCCCGCAGCTGCTGGAGTTCTACGCGGCGAACCCGGACTTCATCCAGCCCGCCTCGGCCCGCAACGAGGTGCTGCGCTTCGTCGAGCAGGACCTCAAGGACCTCTCGATCTCCCGCTCCACCTTCGACTGGGGCGTGCCGCTGCCCTGGGACGAGAAGCACGTCCTCTACGTGTGGGTCGACGCGCTGCAGAACTACATCACCGCGGCCGGCTACGGCAGCGACCCGGAGCGCTTCGCCGAGCTGTGGCCCGCCTCGGTCCACCTCGTCGGCAAGGACATCCTGCGGTTCCACGCCGTCATCTGGCCCGCCATGCTGATGGCCGCCGGGCTGCCGCTGCCCAAGCGGGTCGTCGCCAACGGCTGGCTGATGGTCGGCGGCGAGAAGATGTCCAAGTCCAACCTGACCGGCATCGCGCCCACCGACCTCACCTCGCACTTCGGCGTGGACGCGTACCGCTACTACTTCCTGCGGGCGATCCCGTTCGGCACCGACGGCTCGTTCTCCTGGGAGGACTTCACCGCCCGGTACACCTCCGAGCTGGCCAACGACTTCGGCAACCTGGCCTCCCGGGTCGCCGCGATGGTCGGCAAGTACTTCGACGGGGTGCTGCCCGCCGCCACCGCCGCGGGCGACGCCGAGCAGGCCGTCGCCGACGGGCTGACCAGGGCCGTCGAGACGGCCGACCGGAAGATCGGCGAGGAGCTGGACTTCGCCGGCGGCCTCGCGGCGATCTTCGAGTTCGTCAAGCAGGTCAACGGCTACCTCACCGAGCAGGAGCCCTGGAAGGTCGCCAAGGACGACTCGGCCGAGGGCCGGGCCCGCCTGGCCACCATCCTCTACACCGCCGCCGAGGCGCTGCGCGCCACCGCCGTGCTGCTCAACCCGGTGATGCCGACCACCGCCGAGAAGCTGTGGGTCTCGCTGGGCGCCGAGGCCGCCGGGCTGGGCGCGCTCTCCGCGCAGACCGTCGCCACCGTCGCCGACTGGGGCCGACTGCCCGCCGGTGCCACCGTCACCAAGGGCGAGATCCTCTTCCCGCGCCTCGAAGAGAAGCCGACCGCCTGACATGGCTGCCAAGGACGACGCCCGGTCGACCCCGCCGCCGCTGCCGGAACCCCTGGCAGTGGCGGTGGCCGACTCGCACACCCACCTCGACATGCAGTCCGGCACCCCCGCCGAGGGCCTGGCGAAGGCCGCCTCGGTCGGGGTCACCACGGTGGTCCAGGTGGGCTGCGACGTGCCCGGCTCGCGCTGGGCCGCCGAACTGGCGGCGCGGTACGAGCAGGTGCACGCGGCCGTCGCCCTGCACCCGAACGAGGCGCCGCGGATCTTCCTCGGCGACGCGGACGGCTGGTCCGGCCAGCAGCGGAAGGCCGGCGGCGCCGCCGCGCTCGACGAGGCGCTCGCCGAGATCGACCGGCTCGCCGCACTGCCGCAGGTGGTGGCGGTCGGCGAGACCGGCCTGGACTACTTCCGCACCGGGCCCGAGGGCGTGGACATCCAGAAGGAGTCGTTCCGCCGCCACATCGAGATGGCCAAGCGGCACGGCAAGGCCCTGGTCATCCACGACCGGGACGCCCACGAGGACGTCATCGCCGTCCTGCTGGCGGAGGGCGCCCCGGAGCGGACGGTCTTCCACTGCTACTCCGGCGACGCGCAGATGGCGAAGACCTGCGCCGAGCACGGCTGGTACCTCTCCTTCGCCGGCCCGGTCACCTTCAAGGCCAACCAGCCGCTGCGCGACGCCCTGCTCGCCACCCCGCTGGACCGGGTCCTGGTCGAGACCGACGCCCCCTTCCTCACCCCGCACCCGTACCGCGGCCGCCCGAACGCCCCGTACCTGATCCCGGTCACGGTGCGCTCGATGGCCGCGACCCTGGGCCTGGCCGAGGACGAGCTGTCCACGGCCATCGCGGCGAACACCGCCCGGGCCTTCGGGTACTGACGCCGGGGCCCCGGGGCCCGAGCGCGCGGTCGGGGCCCCGTCCGGATCGGCGCGTGGTCGGGCCCCGTCCGGATCGGCGCGTCCGGACGGCGGCCCCGGCGCCCGTATCCTTGGCGCGTGAGCACCACCGACCCCACCTCTGACAGCCGCCCCCAGCCTCCGGCCGGGGGGACCCCCTTGCTGGGCAGTGCCGACATCCGGGAGCTGGCGGCCGCGTTCGGCGTGAAGCCGACCAAGCAGCGCGGGCAGAACTTCGTCATCGACGGCAACACCGTGCGGCGGATCGTCCGGGCCGCCGAGGTGACGGAGCAGGACGCGGTGGTGGAGGTCGGGCCCGGGCTCGGCTCGCTCACGCTGGCGCTGCTGGAGGTCGCGCGGCACGTGACCGCGGTCGAGATCGACCCGGTGCTGGCGCGGCACCTGCCGGACACCGTCGCCGCCCGGATGCCCGGCAAGGCGGACGCCTTCGACCTGGTGTTCAGCGACGCCATGGAGGTCACCGAGCTGCCCGGCCCGGCGCCCACCGCGCTGGTCGCCAACCTCCCGTACAACGTCGCGGTGCCCGTCCTGCTGCACATGCTGGCGACCTTCCCCAGCATCGAGCGGACCCTGGTGATGGTGCAGAGCGAGGTCGCCGACCGGCTCGCCGCCAAGCCGGGCAACAAGGTGTACGGCGTCCCGTCGGTCAAGGCCAACTGGTACGCCGAGGTGAAGCGGGCCGGCGCCATCGGGCGGAACGTGTTCTGGCCCGCCCCCAACGTCGACTCCGGGCTGGTCTCGCTGATCCGCCGCGAGCCGCCGAAGACCAGCGCCAGCCGCGAGGAGGTATTCGCGGTGGTCGACGCCGCGTTCGCCCAGCGGCGCAAGACCCTGCGCGCCGCGCTGGCCGGCTGGGCGGGCTCCGCCGCCGGGGCCGAGCAGGCGCTCGCGGCGGCCGGCATCGACCACAGGCTGCGCGGCGAGATGCTGACGGTGGAGCAGTTCGCCGCGATCGCCGAGCACAAGCCCGCCCAGGCCGAGGGGGCCGTGGAGGCTGGTCAGCGGACCGGCCGGGCCGGGGCCGCCGAGCGCAGGCCGGTCCGGTCCGCGGCTGCCGAGCCCGGGGCCGCCGAGCCCGGGGCCGCCGAGCCCGCTGAGCAGGCGCCCGCGTCCGCCGAGCAGACGACCGAGGACAGCGAGTGATCACCGTACGGGTACCGGCCAAGGTCAACGTCCAGCTGGGGGTCGGCGGGCTGCGCGCCGACGGCTTCCACGACCTGGCCAACGTCTTCTTCGCCGTCGCCCTCGGGGACGAGGTCACCGCCACCGCGGCGCAGGGCGTGACGCTGAGCTGCTCCGGGCCGGACGCCGCCGCCGTCCCGCTGGACGACAGCAACCTCGCCGCCCGCGCCGCCCGGCTGCTCGCCGCCCACCACGGCATCGCCGACCCGGGCGTGCACCTGCACATCGCCAAGGCCATCCCGGTGGCCGGCGGCATGGCCGGGGGCAGCGCCGACGGCGCGGCCGCGCTGGTCGCCTGCGACGCGCTCTGGCAGCTGGGCACCCCGCTCCCCGTGCTGCTCGAGCTGGCCGCCGAACTCGGCTCCGACGTGCCGTTCGCCCTGGTCGGCGGCGTCGCCCTCGGCCGCGGCCGCGGCGAGATCCTGGAGCCGCTGGCCGTCGAGGGCACCTTCCACTGGGTCTTCGCGGTCGCCGAGGGCGGCCTGTCCACCCCCGCCGTGTTCCGCGAGTGCGACCGGCTGCGCGAGGAGGCCGGCACCGGCTCCAGTGACACCGACGTCCCCACCCCGGACGCCGACCCGGCGCTGCTCGCCGCCCTCGCCGAGGGCGACCCCGTCGCCCTGGCCGCCGCCCTCGCCAACGACCTCCAGCCCGCCGCGCTCTCGCTGCGCCCCGCGCTCGCCGCCACCCTGCGGGCCGGCACCGAGGCGGGCGCGCTCGGGGCACTGGTCTCCGGCTCCGGGCCGACCTGCGCCTTCCTGGTCAAGGACGCCGAGGCCGCCACCGCGGTCGCCGGGGCGCTGCGGGCCTCCGGCACCTGCCGGACCGCGCACGCCACCCACGGGCCGGTCCCGGGGGCGTCCGTCGCGGGCTGACGCGGTGAGGCCGCTGCTACGGGCCCATTAGGCTGGGGAGATCGGGGTGTCCCGAGAGGGGCATCCGGCCGCCGAGCGGCGGGCCGCCCCGCGACCGCCGAACCCTGGAGCGCAGCACACGTGGCCGTCAACCTCGCCACCATCGAGTCCGTCACGAAGGTCTACGGCACCCGCGCCCTGCTGGACGCGGTCAGCCTGGGCGTCAGCGAGGGCGACCGGATCGGCGTCGTCGGCCGCAACGGCGACGGCAAGACCACCCTGATCCGGATGCTCGCCAAGCTGGAGGAGCCCGACGGCGGCCGGATCACCTGGAACGGCGGCCTCGAACCGGCCGTCCTCACCCAGCACGACTCGCTCGACCCGAAGGCCACCATCCGGCACGAGGTGATCGCCGGCCGGGCCGACCACGAGTGGCTCGGCGACGCCCGCATCCGCGACATCATCGAAGGCCTCTTCGGCGGCCTCGACCTGCCCGGCTTCGCCGACGGCCTGGACACCGTCATCGGCCCGCTCTCCGGCGGCGAGCGCCGCCGGATCGCCCTCGCCAAGCTGCTGCTCGGCTCGCCCGAACTGATCATCCTGGACGAGCCCACCAACCACCTCGACGTCGAGGGCATCAACTGGCTCGCCCAGCACCTGCAGAAGCGCCGCTCCGCGCTCGTCTGCGTCACCCACGACCGCTGGTTCCTCGACCAGGTCTGCACCCGGATGTGGGACGTCCAGAACGGCGAGGTGCACGAGTACGAGGGCGGCTACTCCGACTACGTCTTCGCCCGCGCCGAGCGCTCCCGGATCGAGGCCGTCGAGGAGCAGAAGCGCCAGAACATGGCCCGCAAGGAGCTGGCCTGGCTGCGCCGCGGCGCCCCCGCCCGCACCTCCAAGCCGCGCTACCGGATCGAGGCCGCCAACGCCCTGATCGCGGACGTGCCGGACCCGCGCGACAAGTCCGAGCTGATGAAGTTCGCCAACGCGCGGCTCGGGAAGACGGTCTTCGAGCTGGAGGGCGTGACCGTCACGGCCGGCCCGAAGCTGCTGCTGGAGAACCTCACCTGGCAGCTCGGCCCCGGCGACCGGATCGGCCTGCTCGGCGTCAACGGCGCCGGCAAGACCTCGCTGCTGCGCGCGATGCGCGACGCGTACGCCTCCGAGGGCGACGTCCAGCCGGCGTCGGGCGTCATCAAGGTCGGCAAGACCGTGCGGCTGGCCTACCTGTCGCAGGAGGTCGCCGAGCTGGACCCGGCGACCCGGGTGCTCCAGGCCGTCGAGCAGGTCCGCTCGCGGGTCGACCTCGGCAAGGGCCGGGAGATGAGCGCCGGCCAGCTCTGCGAGCAGTTCGGCTTCGGCAAGGACAAGCAGTGGACGCCGGTCGGCGACCTGTCCGGTGGCGAGCGCCGCCGCCTCCAGCTGCTGCGGCTGCTGATGGACGAGCCCAACGTGCTCTTCCTGGACGAGCCCACCAACGACCTGGACATCGAGACGCTCAACCAGCTGGAGGACCTCCTCGACGGCTGGCCCGGCTCGATGGTCGTCATCAGCCACGACCGCTTCTTCATCGAGCGCACCACGGACACCGTCCACGCGCTGCTCGGCGACAAGAAGATGCGGATGCTGCCGAACGGCGTCGACGAGTACCTGGAGCGCCGGGCCAGGATGGCCGCCGCGGCCACCGCCGCCGCTCAGGCCGGCGCCGCCGCCCCGACCGCCACGGCCGTCGCGGAGGACGGGGGCGCGGCCCCCGCGCTGTCCGGCGGGGACCTGCGGGCGGCGAAGAAGGAGATGCAGAAGCTGGAGCGGCAGATCGCCAAGCTGGACGAGAAGGAGTCCAAGCTGCACGCCCAACTCGCCGAGCACGCCGCCGACTTCTCCAAGGTCGCGGAGCTGGACGCGCAGCTGCGCGCGGTCCGGGACGAGAAGGAGGAGCTGGAGATGGGCTGGCTGGAGCTGGCCGAGCAGGTCTGAGCTAGTCGTCCGGTCGGGTACGGAGGAGCGCTTCGAGCTCCTCCGCCGCACGGCCCAGCGCGCTGCGCGTCGGGTCGTGCGGGGCGGGTGTTGCGATTGTCGGGGTCGCCGCGGCTGCCGGGGACGTCGGGGGTGTCGGGGGTGTCGGCGCGCTTGGGGCCGTCGGCGGGCGGTGCGCGCGGGCGCTGGCGGTCAGTTCGTCCAACGCGCGCCGGACCCGGTCGACCTCGGCCGGGTCCGGCACCCGGCCGCCGTACCGGATCTGCGCCGCGAAGGCCGCCACCGCGCCGCCCAGCCGCTCCAGCGCCGCCGTCGCCGGCAGCCACCGCTCGGCCAGCCGGCCGGTGGGCGGCGGCTCGGCCAGTCCCTGCTGCACCTCCCGGCGGGCATCCGCCAGCGACCGGTAGGCCGTACGGCGCAGCCACACCTGGGCGGTGCCGGTCCGGCCGCCGTCCTGGCCGCTGTTCGGGCCGCTGTCCGGGCCGTCGTCCTGGCCGGCGCCGCGGACGACGGCGTCCAGGTAGGCCCGCAGCGCCGTCGTCGCGTCGACCAGCCTGGGCTCGATCCGGTGGCGCGGGCGCTCCGGCCACAGCAGGTAGCCGAAGAGCAGCACGATCGCGCTGGCCAGCACGGTGTCCAGGACCCGGGGCCAGAACTCGGCGGCGCTGCTCTGCCCGCCGAGCTGGAGCAGGACCAGCGCCATCGGCGTCATCACCACGGTGTTCAGCCCGTAGTGCGCCGCCGTGGCGTACGGGAGCAGGGCCACGCAGCCGGCGGCCATCGCGGTCAGCGCCCACTCGTCGGTGGTGGCCATGAGCAGCGCCGCGGTCACCGCCACCCCGAGCACCGTGCCGACCGAGCGGCTCACCGCGCGCAGGAACACCGAGCCGAGGTCCGGCTTCAGCACGAAGGCGATCGTCATCGGCACCCAGTAGCTCTTGCTGAGCGGGTAGTTGGCGGTGACCGCCGAACCGACCGCGATGCACAGCGCGACCCGCAGCCCGTACCGGACCGACCCCCGGGACAGCAGCCGCACCCGCAGCCGCCAGGGGTCCGGCGGCGGCGCGGGGGCGGTGCCGAGCCGGGTGTCGCGGCCGGCCACGGTATCGGCGGCGGCGCGCAGGGCCACGTCCAGGGCCTGCCGCGAGGGGGTGTCGGGCCGCCAGTCGGGGACGGCGACCTCGCCGCCGCCCCGCCGCACGGCGGCCGCCAGCCGGTTCGGCACCTCGGCCACCTCGGGCGGGACCGGGCGGCGCGCCCACAGCAGGCCGGTCGCCGCCTCGGTGGCGGCGAGGGCCGCCTCGTACATCCGGGCCCGGCGGTTCCGCCTGCTTCGGTGGTCCTGCCGTTCCCGGCGGTCCCTCCGATGCGTGCCGAGGAGGTCCTGGAGCTGGTTCAGGCGGGCCGTCAACACCTGGCGGGAGGCGCCCGCCCGCGGGCCGCCCAGGTCGGCGAGAGTACGGCCGAGCGCGTCGTACGCGGCGGCCAGCGCCCGGTTGCGCGGATCTGCGGCAGGCCGGTTCGGCGCACCCGCCGGCAGCCCGAGCAGCACCACGAACGCGGCCCCGACCGGCAGCATCGGCGCCGCCGCCCACCACGGCTGCGGCAACGGCATCCCACTGCCCAGCGCCGCCGACACCAGCATCAGCATCCCCGCCGCCGAACCGCGCGGACCGGTCGCGCTCAGCGCACCCGAGGCGAAAGCGGTCAGCGTCAGCACGACACCCAGGACGAGGCCGTCCGCGTCCGCGTGCTGGAGCGCGGTGCCGATCAGCATGCCGAGCGCCGAGGCGAGGACCGCCGTCCCGATCCGGGCGGCCCGCAACCTGCCCGGCTCGGCCCGGTCGTTCATCGTCGCGTGCATCGCCCCGAGCCCCGCGAACACCCCCAGATCCAGCCGGTGCACCAGCAGCCCCACCGCCAACGGCACCGCCATGCCCACCGCCGCCCGCACCATCAGCGCCACCGGCACCGGCGGCCGCGCGGGCCGCGCCGCACGGGCCCACCAGGGGGAAGGGGAGACGTCGGGAGAGCTCACGCGGTCACGTCCGTTCTGCGGCCTGGGGTCGCTGCTGTGCGACATTGCGCGGCAGATGGGGCGTACCGGGTCAGTCTACCCAGGCCGTCCGCGGCGGCTCCCACATGTCAAGTTCGTACCGATCGCGTACAGGCGGGCCAAGGTCCCTGCCGGTCCGACAGAGGCGATGGCTACGATGACGGAGGCGGAAACCGTCCACAGGGCGGACGGTGTACCGACCAGGACGGTACGACCCAGAAGTTGACGGTGTGTTGCGGAACGCGGCCGCCCGGGACGCCCCGGGCGCGGCGGGCCGTACGGGGGAGAGGTGAACTGCCGTGGCAGGCAATGGTGCAACTAGTTCGGGGACGCCGACTCCGTCAGCGAGTCCGTCGCCCGGTCCTACGCCGACACCCTCGGCGAGTCCTACGCCCAGCCCGTCGCCGAGCCCGGCCCCGAGCCCTACGACGACTGCCGCGCCCAGCCCTTCGGCCAACCCGGCACCCAGCGCGTCGGGGACCGACCCGGGCAGCCAGGCGCCTGCGAACGACTCGGCACCGTTCATGCTGGACCAGAAGCTCCCGTGGCCGCTGGGCGGGATCAACATCGCTCCCGTGGTCAGCACGGTGCAGACCAACGTCAGCGCCAGTGACCTGGTGGCGGCCTTCGGGAAGCAGAACGTCCAGGTCGAGCTCGACACGCTCACGACGTTCGTGGGCAAGATCGAGGCCCTGCTCGCCGCGATGGAGGGCTCGCCGGCCGCGCCGTACAAGCTCCAGGAGCAGAAGCTGACGGGCAAGAGCTTCGCGAGCGCGGAGTTCGCCGAGGCGACGGCGCTGACCACCGCCTACGGGAAGGTGCACGCCCAGCTCGTCCAGCTGCACAAGGACTTCGTGTCGCAGATCCAGGCGATGCAGACGGCGGTTACGCGGACGGCCAGCATCTACGCGACCAACGAGGACCACACGACGGCCGCGCAGAACGCCGTCGCGAAGAACGCGGGTGTCACCACGTCGGCACCTGGGTCGGGCGACGGAAAGTACTGATGGCGGTCTGGGGAGAGTCCTACGGGGAGACGGGGAGCAAGTAGTGTCAGGCAGCACGAACTTCGAAAGCATGGAACACGCCCACCTGCGGAAGATGGTGGACAGCACGGACCCGACGACGGTCCTCAGTCGCGGCACCCAGCTGCAGTCGGCCGGGCGGGTGCTGAAGGAACTGAGCACGGCGCTCAAGTCGCATGTCGGCAACGTCACCTGGGAAGGCCCGGCTGCCGAGAGCTTCAAGACCTGGGTGAACAACCTCCAGCAGTCGGCGCAGATCATCGGTGACCACGCCACGACCGCGGGCGATGCGATGCACCAGGCCGGGGAGGCACTCAGCACCGCCAAGGTCGCTGTGCCGGAGCCTCCGCAGACGGAGATCCAGGCGGTCGACAGGCACAACAGCCAGTCGAACCTGCTCAATGTTCCCCAGCTTGCCGTCGGCCAGACCGTCGACGAGTACATGAAGACGGTCAACCCCAAGTGGGTGACGTCGACGGAGTACGTCCAGGCGAAGGCGAAGGTCGAGAAGGAGCACCAGGAGGCCGTTCTCCAGATGGAGAAGCTGGCCCAGGCGTACAGCGCGGCGACGACGACGCTGAACGGGATTCCGTCGGACGTGGTGCTGCCCGGGACACCTGGTGACGGCACCGGCAAGGACGATGCGTCAACTGTTACGGGTGGCAGCGGTGGCTCGGTAGGCTCTGGCGGCCCCGTCCGCAATCCGCGTTCGGGCGGCGGAAGCGTCGGCGGTGGCTCCGACCCGTCCGGTGGGGGCGGCTACGGCGGAGGAAAGGTCCTGCCCCGTGACCCGGGATCGGGCGGCCCCGGCCCGTCCAACCCGGGCAACACCCCGCCCCCGCCGCACGGTGGCGGCGGCCAGCTGCCGCCCGCGCCGCAGGACCCGGGGACCTCGACCCCGCCGTCGTACCCGTCGGACCCGGTCAACCGTCCGGGCACCGACCTCAACAGCCTGCCCACCCTGCCGACCCTGCCCACGCAGACCGGCCCGTACGGCCCCGGCGGCGGCCAGCTGCCGACGGACGGACCGACCACCCTTCCCGGCTACCCGAACGGGCCGGGTGGCCCGGGCGGCGGGCCCGGCGTTCCCGGTGGCGGCCCGGTCACGGGCATCCCGGGTGGACCGGGCGGCGGCACCGTCCCGACCAAGGGCGGTGGCACCGGGTACGTCCCGGGCAAGGGCGGCGGCCAGATCCCGGTGCGCACGACCCCGTTCGGTGGCGGCCCCGGGCAGGGGAGGAGCGGCACCCCCGGCCTGCCCAGCGGGACGGTCTTCGGCGCCCGTGAGGCGGGGCCGGGCGGCGGCGGCCGGGTCGGCGGGCCCGGTGGCATGGGTGGCGGCATGCACCCCGGCATGGGCGGTGCCCACGGCGGTGCGGTCGGCGCTGGCGGAGGCTCGCGCGGCCGGGGCCTGTCCTCGACCACGGGTGGCACGGTCGGTGGCCGCAAGGGCCCGACGGCCGGCGGGGAGTTCACGCCGGGCGGTACCGGTCTGCGCAACCGCGCGGCGGGTGCCGGCGAGGGCGGCCCCCAGGCCAGGCAGAACGGCATGATGGCCCCCGGAGCGGCGGGCCACGGCGGCCGGAAGGAGCGCGACCGCCGCCAGCGGGCCGACTACCTGCACGAGGACGAGGAGACCTGGACCAGCGGTACGCCGCACAGCAATCCGGACGTGATTGAGTAGGACGGCAACGACTGCCCGGCCACTGGGCATCCCCAGTGGCCGGGCAGTCACGTTCAGGGCACTGGTCTTGCTGACGGGGACATTGACGAGGAGTTGTGATGGGGCGGACGAACGCGCGGGCGCGTTGGCGGGCTGCTGCTGCGGCGCTTCTGGCGGCGGGAATCGTGGTCGGCCCGGTCGCAGCACCCGCGGTTGCCGAGGACACGATCCGGCAGCAGCAGTGGCATCTGGAGGCGATGCACGCTCCGGAGATGTGGAAGGTCACCAAGGGGCGGGGCATCACTGTCGCGGTGATCGACAGCGGGTTCAAGCTGGATCATCCTGACCTGGAGGGGCAGTTCCTGCCGGGCCAGGACTTCAGCGGAAGCCCCGGAGGTGTGGGTTCGGCCGCGGACGGCCATGGCACGGGTATGTCCAGCCTCATCGCCGGAACGGGCAAGGGAAACGGGGGGACGGGTGCGCTGGGGTTGGCGCCGGGTGTCAAGGTACTTCCGTTGAAGATCAACACCGGCAAGGTCGGCTCAATCGTCTCGACTGATTTCCTTGGTCAGATCGGGCAGGCCATCAGCTATGCGGTCGATCAGGGCGCCAAGGTCATCAATATTTCGCAGGGGATTGACGCGGTAACGGCCTACCCGGCGGACGTCACGAAACTGAACGGGATCATCGCGGCAGCCAGGGACAAGGGAGTCCTAGTATTCGCCAGCGTCGGAAATGAAGCCGAGAAGGGGAATCCGGTCGAGTATCCCGGAGCGCTTCCCGGGGTGGTCGGCGTGGGAGCTTCGGATCGAAATGGCACTGTTACGGCGGAGTCCGAACGGGGCCCCCAGGTGGTGTTTGTCGCGCCTGGCATGGATATGATCGCGGCTTGCACCTCACCCACGGGCTATTGCAAGAGTCACGGGACCTCTGACTCGACCGCGATGGTGTCGGCCTCGGCGGCATTGGTGTGGGCGGCGCATCCGGACTGGACGGGGAACCAGGTCCTGCGGGTGCTCATCAATACCGCAGGGAAGGCGAATGACGGGTCCGGTCGCAATGACCTCATCGGTTTCGGTGCGGTGCGGCCGCGTATTGCTTTGACGGATCCGGGAGATCCTGGTCCCGCGAACGTGTCACCGCTCCCGGTTGGCACGCCTGCACCGTCGGGGGCCCCGTCGCCTTCGGCGACCGCGCCTGCTGCTGGGTCTGCGGTGCCGATCCCGGTCGAGACTCCGACCGATGTGGCCGCCGGTGCGCCGTCGGTGCAGCCGAAGGCTGAGGCGTCCTCGGGCTCCGGCGGTGCGTTGCCGATCGTGGCGGGTGTGGTGGCCGGGTTGGTGTTGGTGGCGGGAGTGGTGTTCGCGGTAGTGAGGCGTCGGAAGCCGGCCGCGCAGCCGGACGTGGCCCAGGTGCCGCCGCTGCCGTCGCAGCAGCCGATGGGGGCGGTGCCGCCGGCTCCGCCGTCGTACCAGCCGCCGGTGCCGCCGGAGGACAATCCGTACGCGAGGTAGTTCACGTTGTTGGGGGAACGCGGGATGTGGGGTCGTCGGCTTGTGGCCCTGGGGGTTGTGAGCCTGAGCGTGGTGGGGAGCGCGGTGACACCGGCTGCCGCCGATGGCTCGATTCGTGCTGATCAGTGGCACCTGGACGCGATGCACGCACCTGAGGTGTGGAAGGTTTCCAGGGGCCAGGGCATCACTGTCGCGGTGATCGATGGCGGGTTCAAGCTGGACCATCCGGACCTCGTGGGACAGCTCCTCCCTGGTAAGGACTTCAGTGAGAGCCCGGGCGGCGTCGGCTCGTACGCTGACGGTCACGGTACGGCGATGGCCGGCCTCGTCGCAGGATCCGGAAAGGCCAGTGGCGGCACGGGGGCGTACGGCCTTGCTCCTGCTGCCAAGGTTCTTCCACTGAAAATCAATAACGGGTCCGTAGGGGCCGTGGTTTCGGCGGATTTTCTGGGGCAGATCGGGCAGGCTGTCACGTATGCGGTCGAGCAGGGTGCCAAGGTCGTCAATATCTCGCAGGGAATCTCTGCCGTCACCGCATCTCCTGCTGACGCGGAGAAGCTGAGCAAGACCCTGGCCTGGGCGCGTGCGAAGGGTGTGCTGGTGTTCTCCAGTGTGGGTAACTCCTACCAGTCAGGAAATCTTCTCGAGTATCCGAGCGGCCTGCCGAACGTGGTCGGGGTGGGCGCGATCGACCGCAACGCCACCGTGACTTCGGAGTCCCAGCAGGGGGCGCAGGTCATTCTCTCCGCGCCTGGTGTTGACATCGTCGAGGCATGCACCGGGAATACCGGGTACTGCAAGGGTCATGGCACATCGGACTCTTCTGCTCTGGCCTCGGCCTCGGCCGCATTGATCTGGTCCGCGCACAAGGACTGGACCGCGAATCAGGTCCTGCGGGTCCTCATCAATACCGCGGGGAAGCCGAACGACGGTTCCGATCGCAACAACATCATTGGTTATGGCGTTGTCCGGCCGCGTATCGCGTTGACGGATCCGGGAGACCCGGGTCCGGCGGATGTTTCGCCGGTTCCGGGTGATGCGGCGACACCGTCGTCGGTTCCGTCGCCTTCGGCAACCGCCTCGGCTGCCGCGTCTGCTGTTCCGGGCCAGGCCGAAAGCCCGACCGGTGTGGCTGCCGGTGCGCCATCGGCGCGGCCGAAGGCTGAGGCATTGTCGGGTTCGGGCAGTGCGTTGCCGATCGTGGGGGGTGTGGCGGCCGGGTTGGTGTTGGTGGCCGGTGTGGTGTTCGCAGTGGTGCGGCGCCGGAAGCCGGCCGTACAGCCCGAGGCGGTTCGGGTGCAGTCGGAGGGCAACCCGTACGCGAGGTAGTTCACGTTGTTGGGGGAGTACGGGATGTGGGGTCGTCGGCTTGTGGCTCTGGGGGTTGTGAGCCTGGGCGTGGTGGGGACCGCGGTGACGCCGGCTGTCGCCGATGGCTCGATTCGGCAGCAGCAGTGGCACCTGGATGCGATGCATGCCCTTGAGATGTGGAAGGTCTCCACGGGGCAGGGGGTCACTGTTGCGGTGATCGACGGAGGATTTAGGCTGGACCACCCTGACCTTGTGGGGCAGTTCCTGCAAGGAAAGGACTTCAGCGGCATTCCCGGCGGGGTGGGATCGTTCAAGAACGGCCACGGCACAGAGATGTCCAGTTTGATCGCGGGCACCGGAAAGGGCGTGGGGGGAACCGGTGCCTACGGTTTGGCGCCGGGCGTCAAGATTCTGCCACTCAAGATCAACAATGGGACGGCCGGGTCCGTTGTGTCGGCCGATTTCCTGGATCAGATCGGGCAAGCCGTCACCTATGCGGTTGACCACGGGGCAAAGGTCGTCAACATCTCGCAGGGGATTCCGGCAGTGACAGCCTCGCCGGATGATGTGGCCAGGCTGAACAGGGTTCTGGTCACTGCGCGATCCAAGGGTGTTCTTGTGGTGTCCAGTGTCGGGAATGAGGCGAAAACCGGAAATCTGGTGTCATACCCGGGCGGGTTGCCCAACGTCGTCGGTGTGGGGGCCATCGACCGCCAAGGGACCGTTACGGACGAGTCGGAAACCGGTTCTCATGTCGCGCTGGTCGCGCCGGGTGCGGAAATCCTCGCGGCTTGCACCTCGGAGACGGAGTACTGCAAGAGCCACGGGACGTCGGACGCGGCAGCTCTGGTTTCCGCCTCGGCGGCACTGGTTTGGGCGGCCCACAAGGACTGGTCTCCCAACCAGGTCCTGCGGGTCCTCATCAATTCGGCGAGCAGGCCGAACGGGGGGACGGTTCGTACGGACGATGCCGGCTGGGGTGCGGTGCGGCCGCGTATCGCGTTGACGGATCCTGGGGATCCCGGTCCCGCCGACGTGTCGCCGCTTCCGGCTGATGCGGTTCCGCTGCCGTCGGCGAGTGGGTCTGCTGCCGCCTCGGCGGTACCGGTTCCCGTTGAGAGCCCGGCTGGTGTGCCGTCGGCGCCGCCGAAGGCTGAGGTGGCGTCGGGTTCGGGCAGTGGTGCGGTGCCGGTCGTCGCGGGGGTGGTGGCCGGGTTGGTGTTGGTGGCGGGGGTGGTGTTCGCGGTGGTGTGGCGGCGGAAGTCGGCTGTGCGGCCTCGGGTGGCTCAGGTGTCGCTGGTGCCGCCGCCGGACCTGCCGTCGTACCGGCCGCAGGTGCCGCCGGAGGACAACCCGTACGCGAGGTAGCCGGGTTGCCGCGTTGCGGGGCAGCCGCGCAGGCGGGTCGGCTGAGGCGAGAGGGCGTCAGGTGCATCCTGGCGCCCTCGCGCGTGTCGGGGGCGTGGGGCGGTGGGTGTGCGCCGGGGTCACTCGGGTGGAGGCTGGTGGGGGCGGGGTGGGGGTGGCGAGGGTGGTGGTATGGATGCGGAGGGTGCTTGGCGGGTCGGGCAGGTGCGGCGGGCGGCGGCTGCGGCGCTGATCGGGACGGCGATCGAGTTCTACGACTTCTTCATTTACGGGACGGCGGCCGCGTTGGTGTTCGGGCCGGTGTTCTTTCCCGGGTTGGGCACGGTGGGGGCGCTGTTGGCGGCGTTCTCGGTGTACGCGGTGGCGTTCCTGGCCCGGCCGGTGGGGGCGGTGGTGTTCGGGCACTTCGGGGACCGGGTGGGGCGGAAGGCGACGCTGGTGGTGTCGCTGCTGCTGATGGGGTTGGCGACGGCGGCGGTGGGGCTGTTGCCGGGGTTCGGGGCGTGGGGGTGGTGGGCGCCGGCGGTGCTGGTGGTGCTGCGGGTGTGCCAGGGCGTCGGGTTGGGCGGGGAGTGGGGCGGGGCGGCGCTGCTGATCGCGGAGAACGCGCCGGCCGGGCGGCGGGGGCGGTACGGGGGGTTCCTGCAGCTGGGGCCGACGATCGGGTTCGTGCTGGCGAACGGGGTGTTCCTGGCGCTGCAACTCGGCCTGGACGAGGGGGCGTTCCGCGCGTGGGGTTGGCGGGTGCCGTTCCTGGCCTCGTTCGTCCTGGTCGCGGTGGGGCTGTTCGTGCGGCTGCGGGTCGAGGAGTCGCCGCTGTTCCGGACGGAGGGGCGCCGGGAGCGGCTGCCGGTGCTGGAGGTGCTGCGCGGGCACTGGCGTCCGGTGCTGGCGGGCGGCGGGGCGATCACGGTGGGGTACGCGCTGTTCTACCTGACCACGACGTACGCGCTGGCGTACGCGACGACCGGGCTCGGGGTGGCGAGCACGGTGGTGCTGTCGATGCTGCTGGTCGGGGCGGTGGGCATGGCCGCGACGGTGTGGTTGAGCGCCTCGCGCAGTGACCGTTGGGGGCGGCGGCGGACCTTGAGGTGGGCGACGGCTCTGGCCGCGGTCTGGTCGCCGGTGCTGTTCCCGCTGTTGGAGACGGTGAGCCGGCCGCTGATGTTCGTCGGGCTGGCGGGGGCGATGGTGGTGCTGGGCTGCATGTTCGGGCCGTTGGCGGCGTTCCTGCCGGAGCTGTTCCCGACCCGGGTGCGCTACACGGGCGCGGCGCTGACGTACAACCTGGGCGGTGTGGTCGGCGGTGCGACGACGCCGCTGGTGGCCACCCGGCTGACCGGGGCGTACGGGACGGCGCAGCCGGTGGGCTGGTACCTGGCGGTGCTGGGTGTACTGGCCCTGGGGTGCCTGCGGATGCTGCCGGAGAACACCGGCGCGGAGCTCGGTTCGCTGGACGGTGTGGCGGGCGGGGTGACGGGCGGTGCGGCGGACGGTGCCGAACTCGGTGCGGCGGACGGCCCGGTGGACGGCGGAGGCCGCCGGGCGCCCCGGTTGGGGACGGATCCGGCGGCCTGACGAGGGGTGGGCTCAGCCGACCAGGGCGGCGCGGCCGGCCAGCACGACGGCGGTGTGCCGGGCGACGCGGTCGCCGAGGTGCTCGGCGGTGGCGATGTCGGACTTGTGGACGGCCTCCGGGCCGGCGTCGGCCGGGGAGGACGCGGCGGCGCCGTTGGAGAAGCCGAGCCGGTTGAGGTCGTCCTCGGAGGCGGTGGTGGCGTTCCAGCCGGGCTTGAGGCCGAGGTTGACCCAGCTCATGCCGTGCTGGGCGGCGAGGGTCTGGAAGAAGAAGAGGGTGCCGGCCTTGTCGCCGCTCTTGGAGGCGGAGTTGGTGAAGCCGGCCGCGACCTTGTCCTTCCAGGAGTCGGAGAACCAGCGCTTGCTGGTGGCCTCGGCGAAGACGTGGAAGGCGCCGGAGGCGGTGCCCATGTAGGTGGGGGAGCCGAAGACGATCGCGTCGGCGGCGTCCAGCTGGGCCCACTGCTCCTCGGTGATGGTGTCGACGGCGATCGTGACGACCTCGGCACCCGCGGCGGCGGCGCCACGGGCGACGGCCTCGGCGATCACGGCGGTGTGGCCGTAGCCGGAGTGGTAGGCGAGGGCGACGGTCGGACGGACGGCGGTCATGCGGCGCTCCAGGGGACGGGTGCGGGCCGGCGCGGTGGCCGGCGGGCAGGCGTGGGGACGGGACGGGGCGGGCGCACCGCGGTGGCGGCGGGCCCCGGCTCCGTTGGTCTCCAATATAGACCAGGTCTCCATTGGTTACCAAGAGTGGATTGGAGACCGCGGGGCTACCCTGGACGCATGACGACGGAGCAAGCGGCCCGGACCCGGACCGGACAACCCGCGGAGCAGGACGCGAAGGACGTGCGGACCGCGCAGGAAGCACGGGACGCGAAGGAAGCGCGGGACGCACGGGGGGAGCCGGGCGGACCGGGCGAGCCGGAGTACGACGTGTTCGCCCAGCTCTGTCCCAGTCGCGCGGTCTTCGCCGAGCTGGCCGACAAGTGGTCGATGCTGATCCTGATGAGCCTCCTCGGCTGCGGGCCGCAGCGCTTCTCCGAACTCCAGCGCGGGGTCGGCGGGGTCAGCCGCAAGATGCTCACCCAGTCGCTGCGCAACCTGGAGCGCAGCGGGCTGGTGCTCCGTACGGTCTTCCCGGAGACGCCGCCGCGGGTGGTCTACGACCTGCTGCCGCTCGGTCGCGAACTGGCCGAGCTGCTCGCGCCGGTCGGCCGGTGGACGGAGCACCGCGCCAGGCGGATGGTGGCGGCCCGCGAGGAGTTCGACGCGGTGCACGGCGAGGACTGAGCCGGCGCGTGGCGACGGCCGGGAGGGCCGGTGCGGCGAGGTCCGGGCCGGCCGGCGGCGGAGGCCGGAGGCCGATTTCCCTTCCGGGCCCGGAGCCGTGTAATGTCTTCCTTGTTCGACCGGCCCGGTGAAAAGCCCGGCAAGCCCCTATAGCTCAGTCGGTAGAGCGTCTCCATGGTAAGGAGAAGGTCTGCGGTTCGATTCCGCATGGGGGCTCCACTGAAAGACCCTCGCCTCACGGCGGGGGTCTTTCGCGTTTCCCGACCGGTTCCGCGGCCCGACACGCCACGGCCTAGCGGGTCGGGTACGGAATGCGCTGTGATGGTGCGTCATCGGCCGCCCGCCCGAGGGGTGCGGGCGCGAGCCGAACCCCGACCGGGAGGGTGTCATGGGTGTTCGACTCGTCGTGGTGGACGACCACCGGCTGCTGGCCGAAGCGCTGGCCACCGCACTTCAGCTGCGCGGCCACCGGGTGCTGGCGGTCGGCTCCCCGGCCGGTGTCGCCGCCGATCTGGTGGTCGGGCGGCGGCCCGAGGTGTGTCTGCTGGGGGTGGCCGCGCCGGGGGAGTCGGGTGCCTTCGACGGGCTGCGCCGGATCCGTCGGGAGCGCCCTGAGGTGGCCGTGATCGTGCTCGGTCCGGTGGGCGAACTGCGCGGAGTGGCAGGGGCGTTCGCGGCCGGCGCGGCCGGGTACGTGCCCAGCGACGAGCGGATCGAGGTGGTCGAGCGGGCCATCGGGCGGGCGCGCGCGGGCGAGGCCGCGGTCGCGGTGGACATCCTGCGCGGCGCCTTCGACCAACTGCTGCGCCCGGCGGCCGAACCGGACGACGAGGCCGTCCGGCTGCTGCGGCTGCTGACCCGCCGTGAGGTGCAGGTGCTGGCCCGGATCGCGGACGGCGAGGACACCGCGGCGATCGCCGCCGGGATGCGGATCGCCGCCAGCACCGCCCGGACGCACGTCCAGCGGGTGCTGATGAAGCTCGGCGCACGGACCCGGCTGGAGGCGGCCGCGGTGGCGGCGCGCACCGGTCTGCTGGAGCGGATGGCCGGCGGCTGAGGAGTTGGTGAGAAGGCTGGAAGCAGTCGTCCGGGTGGCGCGGAGCACCCCGGTGGGATTGGGAGAATGACCCCAGTCGTACGGATTCCGTCGACGGCTTCCGCCCGACCGGGCGGACCGTCGTTCGCTGGAGGTCGCAACATGAGTAAGTACCTGGTCACGGGTGGCGCCGGCTACGTCGGCAGTGTGGTCGCCGCCCACCTGCTGGAGGCGGGGCACCGGGTGACCGTCCTGGACGACCTCTCCACCGGTTTCCGCGAGGGCGTCCCGGCCGGTGCCGAGTTCGTCGAGGGCCGGATCCAGGAGGCCGACAAGGTGCTGGACGGTTCCTTCGACGGCGTGCTGCACTTCGCCGCCTCCTCGCAGGTGGGCGAGTCGGTCGCGGACCCGGAGAAGTACTGGCGCAACAACGTGGCCGGCTCGCTGGAGCTGATCAGCGCGATGCGCGCGGCGGGCGTGCGCAAGCTGGTGTTCTCCTCCACCGCCGCGACCTACGGCGAGCCGGAGGCCGTGCCGATCGCCGAGACCGCCCGCACCGCGCCGACCAACACCTACGGCGCCACCAAGCTCGCGGTGGACCACCTGATCACCAGTGAGGCCGTCGCGCACGGCCTGGCCGCCGTCTCGCTGCGCTACTTCAACGTGGCCGGTGCGTACGGGTCCTACGGTGAGCGGCACGACCCCGAGTCGCACCTGATCCCGCTGGTCTTCCAGGCCGCGCTGGGGCAGCGTCCGCACATCGCGGTGTACGGCGACGACTACCCGACCCCGGACGGCACCTGCGTCCGCGACTACATCCACGTCGCGGACCTGGCCGAGGCGCACCTGCTGGCGCTGGACGCGGCGAAGCCGGGCGAGCACCTGATCTGCAACCTGGGCAACGGCAGCGGCTTCTCGGTGCGCGAGGTGATCGAGTCGGTCAAGCGCGTCATCGGCCGGGAGATCCCGGTGCAGGTCGCGGGCCGCCGGGCCGGCGACCCGGCGGTGCTGGTGGCCTCGGCCGCCCGCGCCCACGAGACGCTGGGCTGGACCCCGCGCCGCCCGAACCTGGACGAGATCGTCGCCGACGCCTGGACGTTCACCCTGGCGAAGAACGGACGGTGAGAAAGGCCGGTGAGCAACGGCCGGTGAGCAGTGGCCGGTGAGCAGTGGTGGAGTGGGGGTCGGACGGTCCAAGTCCGGCCACTCACGCACCTTCTGACGAAACTTCACCGAATCGCCACGAGCGCGTATCCCGCCCCGTACGCTGAGTGCGGTACCGGTGGGGGCCGGCGCCCATTCGGCCTCACCGGCCACCGGTGGGCGGGCGGAACGGCGGGTCCGGAACGCGGATGCCGGGCCGGTCCCCGCCCCCGGGCTCGGGCGGTGCGAGCAGGGGGAGGGACGATGGGGCGGATTCGCGTCCTGGTGGTCGACGACCACCGGATCTTCGCCGAGGCACTGGCCGCGGCGCTGGCCGCCGAGCCGGACGTGGAGGTGGGGGCGGCCGGCAGTGCCGCCGCCGCCGAGCGGGCCTTGGAGCGGGCGGCCGGCGAGGGCCGGTCCTACGACGTGGCGTTGATCGACGCCGACCTGGGCGTCGAGCCGGTCGGGACGGTCGGTGCGGCCGGGACGATCGGGGCTGGCGGCCAGGCGGGCGTGCCGGGAGCGCAGGCGGGCGGCGGAGTGCCGGCCCGCCGTCGGCCCGGCGCGGAGTACGGCGACGAGGCCCGGCGCGGCCGCGGTGCCCCGCCCGTGCCGCAGCCGCGCCGGCCGGCCGTACCGGTGGGGGTGCCGGTTCCGCTGTCGGGCGGGCTGCCGACCGGGGTGCGGGCCGCGGTGGACCCGCTGCGGGGCGATCAGTTCAGACCCGCCGCCCCGCCACCGGACGGCATCACCCTGCTCGCCCGGCTCCGCCGCGCCCACCCCGGGCTGCGCGCCGTCGTCCTGGCCACCGCCGACGACCCGCACCGCGCCGCCCGCGCCCTGCACGCGGGCGCCACCGGCTGGGTGGCCAAGGAGAGTTCACTGGCCCGGCTGCTGGCGGTGGTCCGGGGGGTGCTGCGGGACGAGACGCACCTGCCGCCCGCGCTGCTCACCGGGGTGATCCGCGAGCTCACCACCGCCCGGCGGGACCGCACCGAGAGCGAGCGGCTGGTGGACACCCTGACGCCGCGGGAGAAGCAGATCCTGCGCTGTATGGTCGCGGGCCTCGGCCGGCAGGCCGTCGCGGAGCGGCTCTACCTGTCGCCGCACACCGTCCGGACGCACATGCAGAACGTGCTGGGAAAGCTCGGGGTGCACTCCACGCTGGCGGCCGTCGCGGTCGCCCGCCGGGCCGGGGTCAGCCCGGCCGAGCCGGCCGCGCCCCCGCCGTCCCCGGTGGTCGGCACCGTCGAACGGCCCTGACCCGCAAGCCCGGGCCCGGAGCCGTCAGCCCGGAGCCGTCAGCCCGGGATGTTGTCGAACGGGGCGACCAGTACGCGCAGCAGCGCGGCGAGTTCGGTCTGCTGGCCGGAGGTGAGCTGGGCGAGCAGTTCGCGTTCGTGCGCGAGCAGTCCGGCGAGCGCCTGGTCGGCGCGGTCGCGGCCGTCGTCGGTGAGCCTGACCAGCACGCCGCGACGGTCGTCCGGGTCGGGCAGGCGCTTGACCAGGCCCTTGCCGGTGAGGCGGTCGATCCGGTTGGTCATGGTGCCGGAGGTGACCAGGGTCTGGGTGAGCAGCTGGCCGGGGGAGAGCTGGTACGGGGAGCCGGCCCGCCGCAGGGCGGTCAGGACGTCGAACTCCCAGGGCTCCAGCCCGTGCTCGGCGAAGGCGGTGCGGCGGGCGCGGTCCAGGTGCCGGGCGAGCCGGCTGACCCGGCTGAGCACCTCCAGCGGCTCCACGTCGAGGTCGGGGCGCTCCCGGCGCCACGCTGCGACCAGCCTGTCGACCTCGTCCTCCATGACGATCAGTGTATCGGTGGATGTGTCGATGTGAAGTCTCTTGACATCGAGAAATGTGCCAGCAAGGCTAACGCTGGATATCTTGATATCGAGATACCTGCGAGGTGAACCATGACCACCCCCGTCTGGGACCCGGAGCAGTACCTGCGCTTCGCCGACGAACGCAACCGTCCGCTGCGCGAACTGCTCGCCCGCGTCCCCGCCCTCCCGCACCCCGGTGCCGAGGTGATCCTGGACATCGGCTGCGGCCCCGGCAACTCCACCGCCGCGCTGCGCGAGCGCTGGCCGACCGCCCGCCTCACCGGCGTCGACAACTCCGCCCCGATGCTGGCCACCGCCCGTACCGAGGGCGAGCCCACGGCCGAGTACCTGCTCGCCGACGCCCGCGAGTACGACCCGGCCCCGGCCGGGCCCGACCTGATCGTCTCCAACGCCACCCTCCAGTGGGTGGACGGGCACCTGGCGCTGCTGCCGCGCTGGGCGGCGGCCCTCGAACCTGGTGGGGTGCTCGCCTTCCAGGTGCCCGGCAACTTCGACGCCCCCAGCCACACCCTGCTCGCCGACCTGCGCCGCAGCGCCCGCTGGCGGGGCCTGCTCGGCGAGGAGGCCGTCCGGGCCGGCGCCCACCCGCCCGAGCGCTACCTCGACGCCCTGGTCGCCGCCGACTGCCTGCCGGACGTCTGGGAGACCACCTACCGCACCCTGCTGCCGGGGCCGGACCCGGTGCTGGAGTGGGTCAAGGGCACCGCGCTGCGCCCGGTCCTCACCCGGCTCACCGACCCGGCCGACCGGGCCGCCTTCCTGGCCGAGTACGGGCGGCTGCTGCGCGAGGCCTACCCGGCCGGGCCGCGCGGGACGGTCTTCCCGTTCCGGCGGATCTTCGCCGTGGGAACCAGGCGGCCGCGGGGGTGAGACGGCCGCGGGGGTGAGACGGCCGTACGGGTGAGGCGGCCGCGGGGCCGGGTCGGCCCGGGCGGCCCGGCCGGTCAGCCCTTGCGCTCGCCGACCAGCCGCGGGTGCCGCTCCAGGCCCTCCAGCCCGTGCCAGGCGAGGTTCACCAGGTGCGCCGCCACCGTCGCCTTGTCCGGCTTGCGGACCTCCAGCCACCACTGCCCGGTCAGCGCGACCATCCCGACCAGCATCTGCGAGTACATCGGGGCCAGCCGGGCGTCGAAGCCGCGGGACTTGAACTCCAGGCCCAGGATGTCCTCGACCTGCGTGGCGATGTCGCTGATCAGCGAGGCGAAGGTGCCGGTCGACTGGGCCACCGGGGAGTCCCGGACCAGGATCCGGAAGCCGTCCGTCGAGGTGTCGATGTAGTCCATCAGCGCGAAGGCGGCCTGCTCCAGCAGCTCGCGCGAGTGCCCGCCGGTCAGCGCCCCGGTGACCATGTCCAGCAGCAGCTGCATCTCGCGGTCGACGACCACCGCGTACAGCCCCTCCTTGCCGCCGAAGTGCTCGTACACCACGGGCTTCGACACCCCGGCGCGCTCGGCGATCTCCTCCACCGAGGTGCCGTCGTAGCCGCGCTCGGCGAAGACCGTCCGGCCGATCTCCAGCAGCTGTTCGCGCCGCTGCTTGCCGGTCATCCGGACCCGGCCGCCCCGGCGGCGGGCCGTCGGGGCCGGGCCGCCGCCGGCGCCCCGGTCCGGACCTCCGTCGTCGGTGCCGGCCGCCGGTGCGGCGGCCCGCGGACGGGCCTGCGCCGTGGCGGGCGCCGCGTCCGTCCGCGTGCCGTGGTGACCGCCCCTGCTGTCTGCGCTGCTCCCGTTCACCCCTACATCATGCTGGAAGCGCCGCCTCATGCGGCGCGGCGGGCGGCGATCCGCTGCGCGTCCGGCCAGCGGACGTCCCGGACCCAGCCGGCCAGCTCGAACCAGCGGATCAGCCGGGCCGAGGAGTCGATCTGCCCGCGGAGCACCCCGTGCCGGGCCGAGGTCGGGTCGGCGTGGTGCAGGTTGTGCCAGGACTCCCCGCAGGAGAGCACGGCCAGCCACCAGACGTTGCCGGAGCGGTCCCGGGAGCGGAACGGGCGCCGGCCGACGGCGTGGCAGATCGAGTTGATCGACCAGGTGACGTGGTGCAGCAGCGCCACCCGGACCAGCGAACCCCAGAAGAAGGCGGAGAGCGCGCCCTCCCAGGACAGGCTCACCAGGCCGCCGATCAGCGCGGGCAGCAGCAGCGAGATAGTGGTCCAGAGCCAGAACAGCCGGGAGATCCGCCGCAGGGCCGGGTCGCGCACCAGGTCCGGGGCGTACGTGAGCTGCGGGGTCTGCTCCTCGTCGAACATCCAGCCCATGTGGGCCCACCAGAGGCCCTTCATCAGCGCCGGGACGCTCTCCCCGTAGCGCCACGGCGAGTGCGGGTCGCCGTCCTTGTCGCTGAACCGGTGGTGCTTGCGGTGGTCGGCCACCCAGCGCACCAGCGGGCCCTCGACGGCGAGGCTCCCGGCGATCGCCAGCGCCAGGCGCATCGGGCGGCCGGCCTTGAAGGCGCCGTGGGTGAAGTAGCGGTGGTAGCCGATGGTGATGCCGTGGCAGGTGAGGTAGTACATCCCGACGGTGATCGCGAGGTCCGTCCAGCCCAGCCCCCGGCCCCAGGCCACCGGGACGGCGGCGACCAGGGCGGCGAACGGCACGAGGATGAACAGGGAGAGCGCGATCCGCTCGGCCGGGCCCTGCTTCTCGCCGCCGCGGGTGGCGGAGAGCCGGGTGGCGGCGGTGTCGGAGTCGCCGGTCCCGGCGGTCTGGTCGGCGGTCTCCACGGCGTCGTCGGTCTCCACGGGTGCGGCGGGGTCGGTGGGTTCGGCGGGTTCGGGGTCGGGAGACGGAGTGCGGGACGCGGCGTTCCCCGCGCGCGCCTCGCCTGCCTGGATGGTCATGGGCGTCCCTTGTGCGGCGTCCCGGAACGGGAGCGAAGCGGAGCTACGTTGGCGTAACCTACGGCATCGTAGGTTGCGCTCCGTGTCCAGGGGAACACACCGCCGCGCGGCGCTTGAGTGAATTCACCCGACTGGATGGATGAACCGGGGGGCCGACGGGTTCGGCCGCCGGGGCTGGAATCCGGGCCGTGGATCGGTCAAGTCGATACCCACGGCAGGGCCCTCTCGGGTAGGGTCTGACACGACTGTCCGCCGTGGTGTAATGGCAGCACAGGGCCCTTTGGAGGCCTTTGTCTGGGTTCGAATCCTAGCGGCGGAGCCTCTGCACGCCTCGGGTTCGGGCGTTATCCGTAGCGCCGGTATTGTCGGTGCTGCTCGGCGGACTGTGCGAATGGCGACCGGCCTGGGTCCGGGCCGGGCCTGCTCTGCCCTCTCTGTGAACCTACCGAGGAGCCTCCCCGCATGGGTGCCAATTCGCTTGCCGCCGTTGTCGTGCTCGCCGCCGGTGGCGGGACCCGGATGAAGTCGAACAAGCTGCCCAAGGTGCTGCACGAGGTGTGCGGCCGCTCGTTGGTGGGTCACGCGGTCTCGGCGGCCCGGGAACTGACGCCCGGCCAGCTGGTCGTCGTGGTCGGCCACCAGCGCGAGCTGGTCGTGGCGCACCTGACGGAGCACTACCCGGCCACCCGCACCGCGGTGCAGGCGGAGCAGAACGGCACCGGGCACGCGGTGCGCACCGCGCTGGAGTCGCTGGCCGCCGACGGCGCCGTGCTGGACGGCACCGTGATCGTCACCGCCGGCGACTCGCCGCTGCTGACCGGGGAGACCCTGCGCCGGCTGGCCGACGCGCACACCGCCCAGCAGAACGGCGTCACCGTGCTGACCGCCGTCGTCCCGGAGCCCTTCGGCTACGGCCGCATCCTGCGGGACGAGGACGGCACCGTCGCCGCGATCGTCGAGGAGCGGGACGCCAGCGCCACCCAGCGCGCGATCACCGAGATCAACTCCGGCGTCTTCGCCTTCGACGCCAAGCTGCTCACCGCGGCGCTGGGCGAGCTCACCACGGACAACTCGCAGGGCGAGGAGTACCTGACCGACACCCTGGAGATCCTGCGCACGGCGGGCCACCGGGTCGGCGCCGTGGTGGCCGAGGACCACCGGGACATCCTGGGCATCAACGACCGGGTCCAGCTGGCGCAGGCCCGCCGGCTGCTGAACGACCGCCTGCTGGAGCGGGCGATGCGCGAGGGCGTCACCGTGGTGGACCCGGCGACCACCTGGTTCGACGTGCAGGTCACGTACGAGCCGGACGCCGTGGTGCTGCCGAACACCCAGCTCCAGGGCGCCACGCACCTGGGCGAGGGCTGCGAGGTCGGCCCGAACTCGACCCTCAAGGACACCCTGGTCGGTGTCGGCGCCCGGGTGAGCAACACCACGGCCGACCGCGCCGAGATCGGCGAGCTGGCCACCGCCGGCCCGTACGCCTACCTGCGGCCGGGCGCCCGGCTGGGCCGCAAGGCGAAGGTCGGCACCTATGTCGAGGTGAAGAACTCCGAGCTGGGCGAGGGCGCCAAGGTGCCGCACCTGTCCTACATCGGCGACGCCACGATCGGCGAGGGCACCAACATCGGCGCGGCCTCCGTCACCGTGAACTACGACGGCGTGAACAAGCACCGCACGGTCATCGGCGCGCACTGCCGCACCGGCTCGGACAACATGTTCATCGCCCCGGTCACCGTCGGTGACGGCGCCTACACCGGCGCCGGCTCGGTGATCACCAACGACGTCCCGGCCGGGGCGCTCGGTGTGAACCGGGCCACGCAGCGCAACATCGAGGGCTGGGTCGAGCGCAAGCGCCCCGGGACGGTGTCCGCGCAGGCCGCGAAGGCGGCGGCGGACGGGGCCGAGCAGGCCTGAGCGGGCGGGCCGGGGCCGGGGGACGGTCCCGAGGCGGACGGTTTCTGCGCGGGCGCGTAACCTTGGGGACATACGTGCGCCACAGGGCTTACCGCCCGTGTCCAGGCGTACCGACAATTCCCCAACCCGTACCGCGAGCGGGCCCTGCCTGCCCGCCACCGGGTCGAGGGTTCAGCGTTCGCAACGCGAGGAGACGGTGCAGTGAGCGGGATCACGACGTCGGGTGAGAAGAAGCTGAAGCTCTTCTCCGGCCGTGCCCACCCGGAGCTGGCGAAGGAGGTGGCCGAGGCGCTCGGGACCGAGCTGGTCCCCACCAAGGCCCTGGACTTCGCCAACGGCGAGATCTACGTCCGCTTCCTGGACTCCGCGCGCGGCGCGGACTGCTTCGTGATGCAGAGCCACACGGCTCCCATCAACCAGTGGATCATGGAACAGCTGATCATGATCGATGCTCTGAAGCGGGCCTCCGCCAAGAGCATCACCGCGATCCTGCCGTTCTACGGGTACGCCCGCCAGGACAAGAAGCACCTCGGCCGCGAGCCCATCTCGGCGCGCCTGGTCGCCGACCTGCTGCGCCAGGCCGGCGCCGACCGCCTGATGGCCGTGGACCTGCACACCGCGCAGATCCAGGGCTTCTTCGACGGCCCGGTGGACCACCTGTTCGCGCTGCCGCTGCTGGCCGACTACATCGGCGGGAAGGTCGACCGCGACAAGCTGACGGTCGTCTCCCCGGACGCCGGCCGCGTGAAGGTCGCCGACCAGTGGTGCGACCGGCTGGACGCCCCGCTGGCGATCATCCACAAGCGCCGCGACATCACCCAGGCCAACACCATCCTGTCGGCCGACGTCGTCGGTGACGTCAAGGGCCGGGTCTGCGTGCTGGTCGACGACATGATCGACACCGCCGGCACCATCTGCGCCGCGGCCGACGCGCTGTTCGACAACGGCGCCGCGGACGTCGTGGTGGCCGCCACCCACGGTGTGCTCTCCGGCCCGGCCGCGGACCGGCTGAAGAACTCGCGGGTGAGCGAGTTCGTGTTCACCAACACGCTGCCCACCCCGGCCTCGATCCAGCTGGACAAGATCACCACGCTGTCCATCGCCCCGTCGATCGCCGCCGCGATCCGCGAGGTCTTCGAGGAGGGCTCCGTGACCAGCCTCTTCGAGGGCGTGCACTGACGAAGGCCCGTGCAGGCGGCCCCGGTCCGGTCGGACCGGGGCCGCCGCCGATTTCGCGGGAGGCCGCTCGTGCGGTTAGACTCGTGAAACTGCTCGGCGAGGGATGCCGTGCGCCTGCTTGCCGGGTGCCCGCTCCGTGATCGACGCGCTGCCGGTGCCGGACTCCCGTCCACCGGCAGGCCGTTGCCGCCGAGTGACCCCCGAACGTACTGAGGGTGTGGTCCCGGCGGTTTTCGCATTGCCTGCACCCCCGCGCCATTTCCACGAGGAGTGCAGTCGTGTCCGAGATCCGTATTGCCGCTGAGACCCGTTCCGAGTTCGGCAAGGGTGCCGCCCGTCGCGCCCGCCGCGCCGGCTTCGTCCCCGGTGTCGTCTACGGCCACGGCCACGCCCCGGTTCACCTGAACCTGCCCGGCCACGACCTGATGATGGCCCTGAAGACCCCGAACGCCCTGCTGGTCGTCCCGATCGAGGGCAAGGACGAGTACGTCCTGCCGAAGGCCGTCCAGCGCGAGGCCATCAAGCGCACCATCGAGCACGTCGACCTGCTGCTGGTCAAGCGCGGCGAGAAGGTCACCGTCGAGATCCCGGTCCACACCGAGGGCGAGCTGGCCGCCGGCGGCAACCTGCTGGAGCACGTCCTGAACGCGCTCCCGATCGAGGCCGAGGCCACCCACCTGCCCGAGTCGGTCACCGTCTCGGTCGAGGGCCTGGAGGCCGGCGCGGCCATCCACGCCAAGGACATCGTCCTGCCGGCCGGCGTCACCCTGGCCGTCGACGCCGACGCCGTCGTGCTGCAGGTCATCGGCGCCCAGGCCGCCCCGGCCGAGGACGAGGCCGCCGAGGCCGAGGGCACCGAGGCCTGAGCCTCGCCCCGTTAGTCGGACCGCTGCCCCGGTCGCTCCCGTCGGAGCGCCCGGGGCAGCGGCGTGTCCGGGATGATGACGACGAGCGCGAAGGAGAGGAAGGACGGCATGGCGGACGAGTACGAGGGCCCGTGGCTGGTGGTCGGGCTGGGCAACCCCGGGGAGCAGTACGCCCGGAACCGGCACAACATCGGCTTCATGGTGGTGGACCTGCTGGCGCAGCGGATGGGTGCCAGGTTCAAGGCGCACAAGAGCCGGGCGCAGGTGGCCGAGGGACGGCTGGCGGGCAGGCGGGTGGTGCTGGCCAAGCCGATGTCCTTCATGAACCTCTCCGGCGGGCCGGTGACGGCGCTGCGCGACTTCTACAAGGCGCCGGCCTCGGCGCTGGTCGCGGTCCACGACGAGCTGGACATCGACTACGCGACGCTGCGGCTGAAGCTGGGCGGCGGGGACAACGGCCACAACGGGCTGAAGTCGATCACCAAGTCGCTGGGCCCGGACTACCACCGGGTGCGCTGCGGGATCGGCCGTCCGCCGGGCCGGATGGAGGTCGCGGACTTCGTGCTGAAGGACTTCTCCGCGACCGAGCGCAAGGAGCTGGAGTGGTTCGTGGACCGCTCGGCGGACGCGGTGGAGGCGCTGCTGTCCGAGGGGCTGGAGCGGGCCCAGGGGACGTACAACTCCTGAGCCTCCTGACCGTCCGTCAGGACCCTGTGCGGGGTACGCAACGGTCGTACAACGCTTGGCCCGTCAAACCTGAATCGGTGTGAGAAACCTGTGCGGGATCGGATAGCGTCGGCCTGGTACGCGAACGAGTCCTGGGGAGTTCTCGATGCGGGAATTGCGTCCGGACCGCCGAGTGCGGTGGAGCCGGGGGGTCGAGCTGAGGCGGCTCGGCCGGCGGGTCGGTACGGCCGGTGCACTGGGGGTGGCCGGCGTCCTGCTGTCGGGCGGTGCGGTGGCGCACGCGGAGCCGGTCGCCGAGTCGGACCCGGCGGTCTCCCCGGAGCCGGCGGCGGCGCAGTTCGGCCCGGTGCTCGGTGACTCGATGGGCCCCGACGCGGGGCTGCTGGCGGTCGGCGGCGGCCTGGTGGTGGCGGCCGGCGGCGCGGCGCTGTGGCTGAAGCGCAAGCGCGCGGGCGAGACCGCGGAGTAGGAACCTCACGGCCGAGGGCCGGTGTCCCCGACGGGACACCGGCCCTCGGCCGTTCTCGAGTCGGCCGTCAGCCGGTGTTGCGCAGGCCGGCGGCGATGCCGTTGACGGTCAGCAGCAGCGCGCGGGCGCGCAGCGGGTCGTCCTGGCGCCCGGCCGAGAGCTCCTCGCGCTGGCGGCGCAGCAGCGCGACCTGGAGGTAGGAGATCGGGTCGAGGTAGGCGTCGCGGACGGCGAAGGTCTGCTTCAACACCGGGTTGTGCTCCAGCAGTTCGCTCTCGCCGGTGAGCCGGAGCACCTCGCGCAGGGTGAGCGCGTGCTCGGCCTTGATCTCGTCGAAGACGTGGTGCAGCTCGCCGGGCACCAGCTGCTCGACGTAGTGGCGGGCGATCCGCAGGTCGGTCTTGGCCAGCGTCATGGCGACGTTGGACAGGAAGTTGCGGAAGAAGTGCCACTCGCCGTACATCTCGTCCAGCACGTCGCCGAGGCCGGCCGCGCGGGCGGCGGCGAGGCCGGATCCGACGCCGTACCAGCCGGGGACGATCTGCCGGGACTGGGTCCAGCCGAACACCCACGGGATGGCCCGCAGGCCGTCCAGGCCGGCGCCGGAGTCGGGGCGGCGGGACGGGCGGGAGCCCAGGTGCAGCGAGGCGAGCTGGTCGACCGGGGTGGAGGCGAAGAAGTACTTCGGCAGGTCCTCCTGCTCGACCAGGCCGCGGTAGGCGGTGTGGGCGGCCTCGGAGACCTGGTCCATCGCGGCGTCCCAGCGGGCCAGCGACTCGGGGGCCTGGCGCGGGGCGGTGTGCAGCGCGGAGGCGGAGAGCGTGGCGGAGAGGGTCAGCTCCAGGTTCTCCCGGGCCAGCGAGGGGAGCAGGTACTTGTCGGAGATGACCTCGCCCTGCTCGGTGACCTTGATCTCGCCCTCCAGGGTGCCCCAGGGCTGGGCCAGGATGGCCTCGTGCGAGGGGCCGCCGCCGCGGCCGACGGTGCCGCCGCGGCCGTGGAACAGGCGCAGCCGGATGCCGTAGCGGTGGGCGACGTCGCGCAGCCGGCGCTGGGCGCGGTGGATCTCCCACTGGGAGGTGGTGATGCCGCCGAACTTGGAGGAGTCGGAGTAGCCGAGCATGACCTCCTGGACGTCGCCGCGCAGCGAGACGAGCAGGCGGTAGGACGGGTCGGAGAGCATCTCGTCGAGGATGCGGTCGGCCTGCTGGAGCTCGTCGGTGGTCTCCAGCAGCGGCACGATGCCGATCTTGGCGATGCCGGCGTGCAGGTCGATCAGGCCGGCCTCGCGGGCCAGCACGGTGGCGGCGAAGACGTCGTCGGCGCCCTGGCACATCGAGATGATGTAGCTCTCGACGATCTCGTCGCCGAAGCGCTCGAAGCCCTGGCGGACGGTGTTGAAGACGCCGAGGGTCTTGGTGCCGGCCTCGTCCAGCGGGGCCGGGGTGGGGGCGAGCGGGCGGCGCGAGCGGAGCTCCTTGGCGAGCAGCTTCTGCCGGTACTCGCGGGGCATGTCGGCGTAGCGCCAGGCCTCCTCGCCGAGCCGGTCGAAGAGCTGGCCGAGGGCGTGGTGGTGGGCCTCGGCGTGCTCGCGCACGTCCATGGTGGCGAGCTGGAGGCCGAAGGCCTCGACGGTGCGGATGGCGCGGGCGAGGCGGCCGTCGGCGATGAGCTCGCCGCGGTGGGAGCGCAGCGAGTCCTGGATCAGCCGCAGGTCGGCGATCAGCTCGCGGGTGCCGAGGTAGTCGCGGCCCTCGACGTGCGGGGTGCCGCCGGCCAGCCGCTCGCGGGTGTTCTCCAGCTTGAGCCGGATGCAGGTGGCCTTGAGGCGGTAGGGCTCCTCGGCGTTCATCCGCTTGTAGCGCGGGCTGAGTTCGGGGAGCAGGTGCAGGTCGGTGTTGAGCGAGGCGAGCAGCTCGACCGAGGCGCCGGCCAGCCGCTCGGAGGTGGAGAGGGTGTTGCGCAGGTCGTCGATCGCGGCGAGCGCGTCCTTGATGCCGTACTCGTGCTGGAGGTTGAGGACGTCCCAGGTGACCTGCGGGGTGACGTTGGGGTTGCCGTCGCGGTCGCCGCCGATCCAGGTGCCGAAGGTGAGCGGGCGCACGCCGTCGGGCAGGCTCAGGCCGACCCGGGCGAGCTCCTCGTGCAGCTCCTCCAGGACCTCGGGGACGGCCTCGCGGTAGAGCTCGTCCAGGTAGTAGACGGCGTTGCGGGCCTCGTCGGTGGGCTCGGGGCGGGCGATGCGCAGCTCGTCGGTCTGCCAGAGCAGGTCGATGACCTCGGCCAGGCGGCGGTCGGCGGAGCGCTTGGCGCTGCTGGTGCGGGCCTGGTCGGCGGCGGCCAGGCCGGAGGTGACCTCGTCGCGGTGGATGCGGTCGAGGAGTTCGCCGATCCGGCGCAGCTTGTTGAGGACGCTGCGGCGGGCGGCCTCGGTGGGGTGCGCGGTGAAGACCGGGCGCACGGCGAGGTGGGCCAGGGTGTCCTGGAGGTGCTTGGCGTCGGCCTCGGCGAGCAGGTCGGCGGTCTGCGCGAGCAGCGAGCCCTCGCGGGCGCGGCGGGTGGCGAACTCGCGGCCGCGGTGCACCTGCTCGGTGACGTTGGCGAGGTGGAAGTAGGTGGAGAACGCCCGGACCAGCTTCGCGGCGGTGTCCAGGTCGATGTCGGAGAGGAGTTCGGCGGTGGCCTCGCCGTCGGTGCGGCTCAGCAGGCGGACCTGTTCGACCAGGCCCAGCAGCTGGGGGCCCTCCTGGCGGACCAGCGTCTCGCCGAGCAGGTCGCCGAGGCGGCGGATGTCCGCACGCAGGGCGGCGTTGTCGGGATCGGCGACGACGGGCGTGGGGCTGTCCGCCGGGGTGGGGACCGGAGCGGTCACGGCTGTCTCCCTGTGGTGGTGGGGTTCGGCAACGGCTCATCGTCACAGGTCCACACGCGTGTGGCGGGTGTGACGCGTGCGGACCGCGCTGTCCGACGCGACCAGCATAGGTGTCGGGGAGGGTGCTGTCCGCGACGTGGCCGGATGGCGGACAGGGCTGCCGAAAACCACCTGTGGTCTGGACCACTTGACGGCCTAGGGGGGTGTACGGGGAGATCCCGGTGGGGAGGGGAGGGGGTTGCCGCTTACGCTGTGGGGCATGAGCAACTCGCCTGGGGAGCGCGTGCCGGTCCGGTCGTTCTTGTGGTGGAAGCGGCCGCGCAGCGCTTTCCTGGACATCGGGCTGGCGTTGCTCGCCGCCGTCGAGTGCGCGGCCAGCACGATCGCCTTCCTCTCCGCCCGGATCCACGTCAGCACCGCGGGAGCGGTCGGGATAGCCGTGCTCGGCACGCTGGCCGGCGGCTCCCTGGTGGTGCGCCGGCGCTGGCCGGCCGTCCCGGTGCTGGTGACGCTGCTGGTGATGCCCGGGATGCTGGGCGTGGTGCTGCTGGTGGTGGCGCTGTACACGCTGGCGTCGACCTGGGAGTGGCCCTCGCGGCGCCGCCGGGTGGTCGCGCTGTCCGCGCTGGCCTTCGCCGAGGCGGCCGCCGTGATGGCGGTGTCGCTGATGACGCCCGGGGACGGGCCGGTGGACCCGCCGCCGCTGTGGGGTCAGATCCTGCTGTCGCTGCTGGTGGCGGTCGGGCTGACGGTCGCCCCGGTGCTGACCGGACTGTACGTCGGCGCGCGGCGGCGGCTGATCGAGTCGCTCAAGGACCGTGCGCACGGCCTGGAGACCGAACTGGACCTGCTGGCCGAGCAGGCGCAGGAGCGCGCCCGCCGGGCCCGGCTGGAGGAGCGCACCCGGATCGCCCGGGAGATGCACGACGTGGTGGCGCACCGGGTGTCGCTGATGGTGGTGCACGCCGGGGCGCTGGAGCGGATCGTCGGCAAGGACCCGGAGAAGGCGGCGCAGAGCGCCAAGCTGATGGGCGAGGTCGGCCGGCAGGCGCTGAACGAACTGCGCGAGATCCTCGGGGTGCTGCGGATGGACGACGAGCGGCAGCCGGAGCCGGACTCGCTGGCCGGGCTGCCGCGGCTGGTGGACCAGTCCCGGGTGGCCGGGATGGCGGTGACCCTGACGGTCAGCGGCAGCCGGCAGGAGTTCACCGGCGAGGCCGAGCAGACCGCCTACCGGGTCGTCCAGGAGGGCCTGACCAACGCGCACAAGCACGCGGGCGGCGCCCAGGTGTCCGTCCTGCTCTCGTACGCGCCGAACGGGGTGCGGGTGGCCGTGGTGAACGCCTGCCCGGGCGGGGAGCGGGGCGCGGCGAAGCTGCCCAGCGGGGGCAACGGGCTGGTCGGGATGCGGGAACGGGTGATCGCGCTGGGCGGCACCTTCTCCTCCGGGCCGGAGGCGGACGGCGGGTTCCGGATCGAGGCGGTGCTGCCGTCCCGGCTGGCGGTGCGGGCCGAGCGGCTGCGCTGAGCCGGGCCCGGCACTCCGGCGCTCCCGGTGCTCCTCCTCCGTACGCCTCGGTGCCCGTCAGTACTCGTCAGTACTCGTCCGGGGTCCGCAGCCGCTCCGGGGCCGTGCCCAGGACCAGGGCGGAGACCGCCTGGTCGATGCCGTGCCCGAGGAACCACTCGCCGGTGTGGTCCAGGCTGTAGACCCGGCCCTCCTCGTCGACGGCCAGCAGCGCCTGCCCGTACGCCTCCTCGCCGAGCGGGGCCAGCCGGGTGCCCAGCGCCCGGCCGAGGTCGAGCAGGGTGCGCGGCTGGTGCAGGCCGCACAGCGGGTCGATCAGGAACGGGGTGCGGGCCAGCTGGCGGCCCGGGCCGGACAGGTCGAAGGCGAGGCCGCCGAACTCGGCCCAGGCCTCCACCGCCGCCGGGAACACCGCGTGCGTCACGCCGGTGGGCGCGCCGTACCCGACCAGGGCGTCGGCCCACTCCTCGGCCTGCCGGATCTGCCAGCGGCCGGGGTGCCAGCCGGCCGCCTTGAGCTCGGCGGCGACGTCGGCGGGGAAGCGCGGGCGGGTCCGGGCGCCGGCGGGGGAGAGGGTGGCCGGCGCGGGCGGGATGGGCGGGTTCAGGGCGGGCTCCAGGGCTGGGGGACGGGGGACGTGCCGACGGCTCGGCCGGCCGGTGCGCGGGCGGTCAGTGCGCGGGCGGCCCGACGGCGACGCTGCGTACGGTGAAGTGCTCCAGCATCGGAGCGCAGGAGCGGCAGGGCGGGGCGTGGCTGCCGTGCGCCGGATCCCCCTCCTCGCGGATGCGGACGGTCGTCATCCGGGAGCCCTTGAGCGCCTTGCGGGCCTCGTGCAGCGTCATCGGCTTGCGGGCGGCGCGCTTGGAGCGCCGGCCGTCGACGGCGGCCAGGTGCTGGGAGAGCAGGACGGCCTCCGGGCAGCGGCCGGTGAACCGCTCGCGGGCCTCCGTCGGCAGGGCGTCCAGGAAATCGGCGACCAGGTGGTGCAGCACCGGGCGGCGCGGGTCCTTGTCGCCCGCCAGGGTGTGCACCTCGCCGCCCTTGAGCGACAGCGCGGCGGCGACGGCGGGCAGCAGGCTGTCGCGGTGGTGGCGCAGCACGGGCGGGCCCGCCGGCTCACCGGTGGTCATCCGTCGTCCTCCTCCTGGTAACCCGGTGTCGGCCGGAGTGACCGGGCCCGTCCGGGGCAAGCCTGTTCAGGGGCAAGCCTGTCAAACGGCACTGACAACCGCGCAACCGGGGTGCGGCGGCGGCCGGTGGCGCCACGGACCGGCCCGGCGGTCACCCGATGCTGGCCGAACGCGCACGCGTCCGTCACGACTTGTCCGCCGATTTACCGAAACGGCCCCGGAGGCCGGTACGCGGCCGGTACCGTTCCGGCAGCGAGCCGAAGGGGGGACGCGGCCGACCGCGCGGAGCAACCGCCGGGCGGGCCCGACTCCCGTGCCCGCGCCGGACGTTGAGGCCACCGGGGAGGGCCTGCCGCCCACCCCGGCGCTGAGCGAAGGGGCCCGTGCGATGACGTCGGAACCGCAGGACGACCACTGGCAGGCCGCCAACCAGGCACCCGGCGGCCACGTACCCTCACCGGACGAGCCGCCCCGGCCGGTGCCCGAGCGCCCCGTCGGGCTGGCCGTGGTCGGGGCCGGCTACTGGGGCCCGAAGCTGGTCCGCAACGCGCAGCAGACCCGGGCGCTGCGGCTGCACTGGCTGTGCGACCTGGACGAGGCCAAGGCCCGCGCGGTGCTGGGGGAGTACAGCACCGTCGGGGCGACCGCCAGCTACCGGCGGGTGCTGGCGGACGAACGGGTCGGCGCGGTCGCGGTGGCCACACCGGCGGGCGCCCACTACGCGCTGGTGCGGGCGGCGCTGGAGGCCGGCAAGCACGTCCTGGTGGAGAAGCCGATCACCACCTCCGCCGCCGAGGCCGAGGAACTGGTCGACCTGGCCGAGCGGCGCGGGCTGGTGCTGATGTGCGACCACACCTTCTGCTACACCCCCGCGGTGCGGCGGATCCGGGAGCTGGTGCACGGCGGGGAGATCGGGGACGTCCAGTTCTTCGACTCGGTGCGGATCAACCTCGGCCTGGTGCAGCCGGACGTCGACGTGCTGTGGGACCTCGCCCCGCACGACCTGTCGATCCTGGACTTCGTGCTGCCGCCCGGGGTCGAACCGGTCGGGGTGTCCGCCCAGGGCGCCGACCCGATCGGGGCCGGCCGCGCCTGCGTCGCGTACCTGACGGTCCGGCTCAGCAACGGCGCGCTCGCGCACTGCCACGTCAACTGGCTCTCCCCGACCAAGGTCCGCACCACCCTGATCGGCGGCTCGCGGCGCACCCTGGTCTGGGACGACCTCAACCCGCAGGCCCGGCTGGCGGTGCACGACCGGGGCGTCGACCTCACCCCGCCCGACCAGCTCACCGACGAGATCCGGCACCGGGCGCTGATCTCCTACCGGGTCGGCGAGATGGTCGCGCCGGCACTGGTCGAGCAGGAGGCGCTGCGCAACGTGATGGCCGAGTTCGCCGCCGCCATCACCGAGGGCCGGGCCCCGCTCACCGACGGCCGGGCCGGGGTGCGGGTGCTGCAGCTGCTGGAGGCGGCCTCGCTCAGCCTCGAACTCGGCGGGGTCACCGTGCCGGTGGGCGCGGCGGTCCGGGCCGGGGCGGAGGCGCGGTGAGCGGGGTGGTGCACGGTTCGGGGAGCGGCGCTGCGGGGGCGGGGGTGGGCGTTCCGGCCCAGGGCGGCGGTGCGACGGGGGAGGGCGTTCCGCTGGTCGATCTGGCGGCGGCGCACGCCGAGGTGGCGCAGGAGGTGCGGGCCGGCTTCGACCGGGTGCTCGTCTCCGGAGCCTTCGTCAAGGGCCCCGAAGTGGCCGCCTTCGAGCGGGAGTACGCGGCCTTCGTCGGCGTCCGGCACTGCGTGGGCGCCGCCAACGGCACCGACGCGCTCGAACTGGCCCTGCGCGCCCTGGACCTGCCGCCCGGCGGCGGGGTGGTGCTGCCCGCCAACACCTTCGTCGCCACCGCCGAGGCGGTGCTGCGGGCCGGGCTGCGCCCGGTGCTCGTCGACGCCGACCCGGAGTACCTGCTGATGGACCCGGAGCGGGCCGCCGCCGCGCTGCCCGGCGCGGTCGCGCTGCTGCCCGTCCACCTCTTCGGCCAACTCGCCCCGATGGGCCCGCTGCTGGCGGCGGCCGACGGCCGTCCGGTGGTGGAGGACGCGGCGCAGTCCCAGGGCGCCCGGCAGCACGGGCGCACCTGGTACGGGCGGATCGCGGCCACCAGCTTCTACCCGGGCAAGAACCTCGGCGCCTACGGCGACGCCGGGGCGGTGCTCACCGACGACGACGCCCTGGCCGACGCCGTCCGGCTGACCGGCGACCACGGCGCCCGCGACCGGTACCGGCACGAACGGTTCGGCTGCAACTCCCGGCTGGACGCGCTGCAGGCCGTCGTGCTGCGGGCCAAACTGCGCCGGCTGCCCGCCTGGAACGCCGCCCGCCGGACCGCTGCCGCCCGCTACGACGCGCTGCTGGGCGGGCTGGACGGACTCGCCCTGCCCCGTACCGCGCCCGGCAACGAGCACGTCCGGCACCTGTACCCGGTGCGGATCGGCCCCGGCCGGGACCGCGACGCGGTGCTGGCCGCGCTGCACGCCGCCGGGATCGGCGCCGGGGTGCACTACCCGGTGCCGGTCCACCTGCAACCCGCGTTCCGTCACCTCGGCCACCGCGAGGGAACGTTCCCGGTCGCCGAGCGGGCCGCCCGCGAACTGCTCAGCCTGCCGCTGCACCCGCACCTCACCGAGGCCCGGCAGCTGCGGGTGGCCGAGGCGCTGGCGCGGGCGCTGGGCGGGCGGCTGTGACGGCGGGGGCACTGCCCGCGCTCCGGGCTCTCCGGGGCAGGGGCCCGTCGTCCGCCTGGCTGACCGGGGGTTGAGGGCAGGCCACAGGGCCTGCCTTCGAACTCGCGTCTGCGGGGCGGCGTTGGGGCACGCACCTCGCCGCGTTGTCGTCGGTCGCCAATGGCCCCCAGCCTTCGGCCGGGAGGTGCCCCCACCGCAGTGGCTCCCTCCTCCGCCTTGCGAT